>JAUHWE010000610.1 GCA_030424825.1 Verrucomicrobiia bacterium | reverse complement strand
TCCGTGGGCAGGGGCATTCCCTGCGAAATAGATATGCTCGAGTTCAGAACAGCCTGTAAATACCTCCTCGCCGAGGCTAATGAGGCTAGCGGGAAGAATAACCGATTCAAGCGAACTGCTGTTAAGAAACGCCCGGTTTCCAAGCGTTTCTAATCCCTCATCAAACTTTATCGTGGCAAGCTCGACCGTGTAGGCAAACGCATCGTCAGCAATAGTGGATACGCTTCCCGGTACATAATACTGGCCGAGTTTTCCGGGCGGATAAATCAGAAGAGTCGCCATTTCCTTGTCGAAAAGCACCCCGCGCCTACTGCTAAAGGTGGAGTTGCTCTGGTTCACGAATATCCCAATGAGACGGTCGCATCCCCAAAAAACGCGATCGCCCACGCTGGAAATGCTGTCCGAAAGCCCAACGCTGATTAAGTTATCTTCATCGAGAAACGCTTCGTCAGCGATTGAGCTTACCGGCAAGCCTTCTATTTCATCCGGCAACTCGATTCTTCTTCCGGCGCCGATGTATCCAGTAATGGCAGCTTCCCCTTCGATTACGTCATAGGTATAGGGAAACCATTGCGCCGTGGGCAAACCACCAAAAGTCGGATCCCAGCCTGAACTGTCTGCCGTATAGTATACGACCCCATTCGGCGAATCCTCGAACACGGACGCGTTTAAAGCGGGGGCATCACCTTCGAACGCGATGCGTTCCAGTTTTGTACAGGCGGTAAACGCCTTGAAATCAATCCAAGTCAAACCCTTGCCTATGGTTACGCTCTCAAGACCTGTGCAGCTAGAAAAGGCGTGATCTCCGATACTCGTAACCGCATCCGGAATGCTTAACGATTTCAGACTGCTACAGTGCGAGAAGGCATTGACGCCGATACTGGCGACTCGATCTCCAATCACGACCTCGGCCAAATCATAGCAATTCGTGAAGGCATAATGCCCGATTTCGGTAATGAGATGCGGGATATCGATACGAATGAGCCCACTTCCGCTGAAAACGCCATCGCCCAGTTCAGTGAGCTTGCTCGGGAGGGTTATACTCTGGAGAGAATCGCAGTAAGCAAAGGCATATTCGCCAACGCTTGTTAGCGCGTCGCCGAAAAAGACTTCACGCAGATTCGTGCAATCTCGGAATGCAGCGAATTCAATGCTCCTAACGTTCTCGCCAAGGGTAAGGCTTTGCAGCGTACCAGATTCAAGGAAAGCCTCAGCACCGATACGAGTCACGGGGAGCCCATTGATCGTGTCGGGAATGACTACTGACTCCTCAGTCCCTTCGTATTCAGTAATCGTTACTTCATTGTTAGCGACACTATACCAAAAGGTTTCTGCATCCAGCGAGAGAGGAGCTCCTACGAGAGTGATCAAAAAGCTGGTAAGCAGCCAAAGCGAATTCCTGTCTTTCAAAATTTTCATAGTCGACTCGAAGGTCCGAGTGTTTGCGTTTGTTCGCACACAACATTTTCACGAGTGAAAATGACAAGGCTATTAGGGTGTTTTTTGAAATGAGCTCAACGCGGGCCCGTTCTCAGACGAGAATGTTTCGAGAAGCAAGCAAGCTAGGCTAATGATCGCAGCAATGGTCGCGCAGGTTTTCAGGTTGTTCGCCCTGTCATTTATAGTCTTCGATTCGTTTTAGGATTAAATCCATCTTTCGATTCAAAGTCCCTATCACCCGACAGAAAATGACAAGTATTTTCAGAGAAGTGAAAGCCGACGACAGGGGCAACCTGCGAGCGGGATCGCGATCGGCGCGATGAGAGAAATAAGGAGTCAGACTTTGCTCGTTGAGGTCTAGCGAAGGAGCTTAAACGGGCGGGTAGTTGTTTAGGCGCCGAGACTAGCGTTTACGATTTGATTGGGCGTAGGCGCTGGAACCGAAGTAGAAGGCAATGACGATGCCGACGATGGTGGTGAAGTTGCCGATCAGCGTTTTGGTCAGCGGATGCAGGTCTTCGGGAGTCTCGCGAAAGAAGGCGACAGTGGAAACGAGAACGAGATATTCGATGACGATCGCGCCGGCGATGGCGAAACGCATGGTGGCCTCGGTGAGTCGGTTTGACCGAGAATCGACTGATTTGATCTTGAGCAGAAACAGGAACGCGGAGATGCCGACGCAGGCCAGCGCGACCGACAAGGGCGAATCGCGACCAATGACTTCGGCAAGGTAAATTCCTAGCCCGACGATAAAGGCGAGGGTGCCTCCCATGGCGACGAGCCAGACGGTGGTACTGTTCGCTGCCTTAGTCGTTGCAGAATCGTTTGAAACTGAGCTTGGATTCATTGATGGAGCGGTGTGGTTGGTGGAACTGGAAGCGATCGGATTATCCGACGAGTGGAATTGCGATCAGCGTGATGGCGCAGACCATTCCTGCTAAGAAGGCGTAGAAGCTGAGGCGTATCCAGAAAAACTTGGGGCGAAGGACGTCGTGACTGAGGTGGTAGATGTCCGACACCATCAGCTCGGTAATGGTATTCCGGCTCTCCAGGCTCTCCCGCATCAAAGCCTTGTAGGTATCTTCGTCGTACTGCCAGATTCCTGAGAAGTGGAGGAGGTTGCGCTGCCCGGTGGGATCGGGACGATAGCGTTTCGGCATGAGACTGATAATCGCGAAAACGATGCTCAGGGTCGCGGCGAGAATGAAGAGGAGGATACCCAGTCGGATCTCGGGATTGTCATAGACGGAAAGCGCGAGGGGGACCAGGAAGGCGTTGATGGTGATAATGACCTGGGCCCGACGGTCGGCGAGCGAGATGTATTGCACGTGCTTGGACTGGGCGCTGCTCAGCACCGAACCGCGCAACAGCGCTGGCCAGTTGGTATTCTCCGCTGGAGGTGAAGGATTTTGTGGTTCCTCGCTCATTCGTCTCCACAAAAGACTTTATGATACCAGAGGCAAGCCGAGAGGGGCAGCGGAGGAACTAGGTCGTTTTTCAATTATTCAGTCGCCTGTCTATGCAGGAGTGGGTGAGAAAGATTATGCCGCCAGCAAATCCTATTCTCGGCTTTTTGCAGGTTCTCTGGCATCGGAGGTTGGCGAAAGCGTCTCTTGTTCCGTAGGGCTAGCGCTCGCGCTATGCCGCGTAAGAAGAGTTTTGATCTAGCCAACGCGGCACAGCGCAAGCGCTGGCCCTACCTTTGCGACCTTTCAAAGGAAAAGTGTTCTAGCGACGTGATGAGGTGGAGAATGCGAGGTGATCTTACGAATGAACCTGAATCATGATCCTCTCTGGCAAACCCTATTCGTGTGCTGCGTTTACTGGGGGTAATGTCCACTATCGATTCAGTAGGGCTGAAGTCGCGGGTAAGCGAGAGCGTATTTCACCGTAGGGCTCGCGCTCGCGCTATGCCGCGTAAGAAGAGTTTTGATCTAGCCAACGCGGCACAGCGCAAGCGCTGGCCCTACCTTTGC
>JAUHWE010000609.1 GCA_030424825.1 Verrucomicrobiia bacterium | reverse complement strand
AGGAAACAAAATCACATCCGACTACTCCCCGGAAGCCCTCTACCCGCAACTTGCCGGAACCTCTCCTTGGCGAGGTACCGAAATCAGGACATTGAGCGCCCCTTCAAACTGCTACAAGACGGATCAGGTTTTCGACATGGAAGCCTTTGGTTTCTACACAGCCGCCCTCTCCTTCTCTACTTCGGAACGTATTCAGTGTATAAAAGTCGTTTCCGACAACTCAAGTGCTCCCGCCGGCGAACATTTCGACAAGGCGGAAATCTCCGATCTCGTCGGGTCACAAATTCCAAACATCGAAGCCTTCTTGACGAACACGGAAAAGCTAGGGGCCGAGAACCACATTGAGGCATGGGCCACCGAATTACAAGATTCCGCAGAGAAGCGGTATTCCCTTACTGAAACAGAACGGCACCAGCTTCTGAAGAGAGTGCGTCAATTGGATGCGTTGTTCACAGAGAGCGAAGCAAGCGATCTGCAAACGCTTCTTAACGAGCCCGAGAAGAACCTTTTTCTAGAACAACTTAGTCGAAAGATCGACGAAAGGTCTTCAACGCGAGTCTGCTAATGTTCGACCGTATCTATATAGAAGAAGCGGTTCGTGAACACCCGCGCACTCAGGACATTCTAGCACGCTACAAAAATGCGGAGAGAATCGAATGCAGGCGCTATGGTGAAGTATTCAACCCCAAGAAGCAGAATTTCCGCTTACAAAAGCAGAATCCCTCTCTCATTTTGGCAGCAAAGCAGGGAAACCGCGTACTCTCCACTCCGCCTGACTACGGGCTCGGCGCCGATCGACACTACTATTTTTCGCACATGCTGAATTGCCTGTACGATTGCCGCTACTGCTTCCTCCAAGGTATGTACCAATCGGCAAACTACGTCCTTTTCGTGAACTACGAGGATTTTCTATCCGACCTCTCGGACACCCTCGATGAAAACCCTTCGGAGCAGTGTTTCTTTTTTAGCGGATACGACTGCGACAGTTTGGCGATGGAGAAGGTTACCGGTTTCACAAAGGCTTTTCTTCCGTTCTTTGCCCAACATGAAAACGCCTGGCTGGAACTCCGAACTAAAAGCGTCAACATCTCTTCCCTACTGGAAAGGGAACCCATCCCAAATGTGGTGGCCGCCTATAGCATGAATCCCGAATCGGTCGCCCGTTCTCTCGAACACAAAGCACCTCCAATCAAAGCTCGGTTGTCTGCACTAAAGAAGCTTGCCGCCGCCGGATGGAAAGTGGGCCTTCGCCTTGATCCACTCATCCACTTCGAAAACGGTATTGGAATATACGAGCAATTCATCGATCAAATTTTCGAATCAATCCCACCGGAGTCGATTCATTCGGTAACTCTAGGAACCTTTCGCTCTCCTAAAAACGTTTTCAAGAAAATGGAATCCCTGTATCCACAGGAACCTCTATTTATGGGAACGCTTCAACTGAAAGACGGAGCGGTCGGTTACCAAGACGAAATCGAGCAGACCCTTTTCCGTAAAGTGGAAGAAAAAATCCTCCGGATCATACCCCCGTCAAAGTACTTTCCCTGCCAATAATTTGAACGACTGAGAAGGGGCAAGTACGCAAGTGCCCCGCTGCATTCATAAAAAAGCCGCGGCATAGAGCCGCGGCTTGAAAGAGAAATATCGTAGCGTCGAAACTAGATCACTTCAGAATTCTGAATCACCGCTTCTTCTTCTACCGGAGCGGTTTCCTCCAACTCACTTCCAAACGGAAGCGTGATACGAAGATCCCGATATTGAGGGAGACCCGTTCCAGCAGGGATCAAGTGACCCATGATCACATTTTCCTTAAAGCCGAGAAGCGTATCGATCTTGCTCAACGTAGAAGCATCCGTTAGAACGCGAGTCGTCTCCTGGAAGGAAGCAGCAGAAATGAAACTTTCCGTTTCGATCGAAGCCTTCGTAATGCCTAGCAATACCGGCTCTGCTTCAGCCGGTTTACCACCGGCCTCGATGATTCGATTGTTCTCACGCATGAAAGTCGTACGCTCGACCTGCTCACCCCAGAAAAACTCGGTGTCACCTGGATCGGTGATACGAACCTTGCGAAGCATTTGGCGAATGATCAGCTCGATGTGCTTGTCGTTAATCGTTACCCCTTGCAGGCGATAGACTTCTTGCACCTCGTTAATCAGGAATTCGTACAGACGGTTTGGCCCGAGGATGTCCAGGATCTCATGCGGATCTGCGGAACCTTCAGTCAGATGCTGCCCCTTGTGAACCACATCACCCTCTTGTACGATGATCTGCTTCGCATGTGGAATCAAATGCTCTTCATCAGTTCCGGTTTCTTCGTTCGTAACGATCAACTTGCGCTTCGCACGAACAGTTCCACCAAATGAAACGACCCCGTCTAGACGCGCCATTTCAGCAGCTTCCTTCGGACGGCGAGCTTCAAAAAGCTCAGCAACACGTGGCAAACCACCAGTAATGTCCTTGGTCTTGGAAGCTTGCCTTGGCGTCTTCGCTAGAAGCGCTCCCTGAGCGATGATGTCACCTTCCGCGACCGATACCTGGGCTCCGGTCGGAATGCTGTAAACCGCCTGGACTTTTCCAGACTCGTCACAGATTTCAACCGACGGATTGAGGTCCTCTTTGTGCTCGATGATGACCGTCGCAATTCGTCCAGAACTCTCGTCGAGTTCCTTCTTAATAGTAACTCCACGAATCATGTCACGGAACCGCACCGTTCCCGCCTTTTCAGAAAGATTGGGAATGTTATACGGGTCCCAGCTCGCAAGAACCGCACCTGCCTTAATTTCTTCTCCATCTGGTATGCGAATGGCCGAACCGACTACGATATCGTAGGCTTCGAGTTCACGGTCGTTCTTATCCAAAATCTGGATAGTACCCGTCTTATTCAAGGCGATGAAAACAGGACCTTCGGGAGTCTCGATATGAACCAAGCGCAAACCACGGTATCTAACGCGACCCGTATTACGAGCAATGATACGAGGGTCTGTAACCACAGAACTTGCGATCCCTCCAATGTGGAAGGTACGCATGGTTAGCTGCGTTCCCGGTTCACCGATAGACTGGGCAGCGATAATACCCACCGAATCACCAAGCTTCGCCAAATCGTTTGAAGCCGGATTAATACCGTAGGATTTGGAATCGATTCCGTAACTCGCCGAAGAGGTTAAAGGCGACATCACCTTAATACGCTCAATTCCGCAATCCTCTACCCGCTGGGCCGCTTCTTCGGAAATCAACTCTCCAGAAGCAATGATAATCTCATCAGGATTGCTCGGATTGAACACATCGTCACAGGCGCAACGTCCTTCGATACGCTCGCGCAGACTGACGATTTCGTCGTCTCCCTCAAAAATAGCCTTCTTCCAGATTCCATCACGAGTGCCACAATCGTCCTCGGTGATGATAACATCCATCGCCACATCA
>JAUHWE010000608.1 GCA_030424825.1 Verrucomicrobiia bacterium | reverse complement strand
ATCGAAGGTCTAGGTAGCGACATCGAAAGCGACGAGTTCTTTGCGGAGGTTACTCGGCTCGACGCGGAAGTCTCTTACCGAATAAGGCCTGGAGTGTTTCTCTATGCTACCGGTAGCAATATCACTGATGAGCCGCTGGCTTCCTACCAAGGATATCCTCCGTTTGTAGAAGACGCCAGTATTCCCGGCCCGAAATAT
Source organism: Verrucomicrobiia bacterium (assembly GCA_030424825.1). Classification (GTDB taxonomy): domain Bacteria; phylum Verrucomicrobiota; class Verrucomicrobiia; order Opitutales; family Opitutaceae; genus Pelagisphaera. The sequence continues at coordinate 3,245 of JAUHWE010000608.1, read as the reverse complement.
ACGCTTGGAGTTGAGCTCGAATTCTAACCATTAATTCGTTTCCGTCCCAGCCTTTCCTGCTGGGGCGGTTCTTTTTTCCCGATTTTCTCAAGCTCAAAGACATATTTTCAAACGCGTCCCAGCAAATCCGTCATTTAGCTGGACTACGCTCCTTTTCGAGAATCGATTGGTTCTGAAACCAACCCAAGTCTAATCAACTCATGAAACGTGATCATCTGATTTTCCAAGTTTTGTTTATCGCACTCCTTACTCCTTTCTGCCTGACAGCGGGAGAACTCTCGCGAGAGCCCTATCTCCAGCAATCCTCGTCGGACTCTATCGTCGTGGTCTGGCGTACTCAAGGTCCTTCGACTCCCGTACTGCGGTACGGAAACTCTCCTGAGAATTTGTCCAATGAAATTCGTGGCGACGCCATTACGTTCAGAGTTTCCGCGGATGTTCAGGCCCCTAGCGGTACACCGCTCCTTTACAAGGAGCCAGAGGCTGAACGGGCAGAGCGTGAATCCGATCCCGATCCTTCCACGGTTCCCAATACCTATCAATACGAAGCTCACTTGTCGGGGCTTCAGGCTGGAACCCAATACTTCTACGCGGTTTTCGATCAGAACAAAAAACTAGCTGGAGGAGACGATTCCCATTACTTTGTCACACACCGGCCAATCGGCTCGAAAACCGATCTGCGTATCTGGGTCGTCGGAGATTCGGGAACAGGGGAAATCGATCAAGCAATGGTACATACAGCCATGCAAGCCTACGTCAAACGAACCGGTCGCGGCTTGGACCACTATATCCACGTCGGTGACATGGCGTACGGAGACGGAACGGACGAGCAATTTCAGCATAACTTTTTCGAACCTTACCGGGAAACCCTGCGCAATACCGTGTGCTGGCCATCGATGGGTAACCACGAAGGTCATACTTCGCGGGGCATTTCTGGATTTGGCCCATACTACGACGCCTACGTTGTCCCCACAAGGGGTGAAGTCGGCGGTGCCCCTTCTGGCACAGAAGCCTACTACTCTTACGACATTGAAGACGTACATTTTATCTGCTTGGACTCGCACGACCTCGATCGGAGCCCCGATGCCGCGATGGCTCAGTGGCTCCGAGCCGACCTGGATCAGGCTCGAGCCAAATGGCTGATTGCGTTCTGGCACCATCCCCCTTATACGATGGGCTCGCACAACAGCGACCGAGAAAATCAGTTGATCGAGATGCGCGAAAACCTGATGCCTATTCTGGAAGCCGGCGTCGTAGACCTCACCTTAACCGGGCACTCACATATCTATGAACGAAGCATGTTGATTGACGGTGCCTACCACACGCCAACTACGGCAAAAGGAGTGGTGTTGAACGATGGGGATGGCCGTATCGGTGGCGACGGCGCTTACCGAAAAAGCGCGGGACTCCGACCGCATGAAGGTCATGTATCCATTGTTGCGGGACATGGAGGAGCGGGTCTGTCCCGGGAAGGCACCATGCCGGTCATGCGTGAGATTCTTCTGGAGCATGGATCGGTATTGCTGGACATCAAAGGAGATACGCTGACCAGCACCATGTTGAACAAACACGGACGAGTACGCGACGTTTTCAGTATCGTGAAAAAGGGACGCGTCCGTTCCAAAATAGTTAGAGACCCTTGGCAACCCATCAACGACCCTTCCCTGCTAACCGAAATACGGCTTAGATTTGCCTCCGCCAAAATGGGATCATTTCCCAAAGACTGGGCGGTACCCGTGGGAGAGAAATCCGGTCTTCAAGCAGTGAAAGTCGAAAACCGGATGGTCTTGAAGGCTAGCACCGGCGACTCTCCTCTTTTGGCTCTCTACACACCTTGGAATATCGATGCCTTTGAATACGGAACCAGCATGCGTTTTCCTACTGATAGTAAAGCGGGCGGTTCTCTGGTCTTCGGCTACCAGGACCGCAATAATTATGGGCGGCTTTATCTAGACCCACACAATGGTACCGTTCGAGTCAGCCGAGTCGTAGATGGCTCTGAAAGTGTGCTCGACGAGCGGAGCATGCATCCCTTTTTAGGCCACTGGGTTGAATTTGAAATCGAAGTAGAGGACGACATCATTGAATTCCAATTCCACGATGACTCGAATCCAGGACCAGAAATTGAATACGTTCTGCAAGGACACAAACCCTTTCCCAAAGGACCGGTTGGAATTCATCTTTCTCCCAATGCCTCAGCGGAGTTCCGTGAATTCACCATCGAGAATAATGAAAAAATTCCCTGATGCGCCACATCTTTTCAGTGCTGCTGATTGGTCTCTTGGCGGGACTTCATAGCTCTCACGGACACGACAGCCCTTCTCACCGGATTGATGCCCTCACGGACCGCATCGATGAAGAGGGTCCACGAGCCGAACTGCTCATTGAACGCGGCTTTGAGTCCAACGCCCTTGGCGACTGGTCATCCGCAGCGGTGGATTTCGAGGCGGCACTGATTCTTTCTCCAAGCTCCTGGGCAGCGTTAATGGGTTGCGCGGAGGCCTATTCCCGTTTGGGTAGATGGGAAGAAGTGATCACATTGGCCCACTCGGGAATTGCCTATCAGGAAACCCCTGCGAGACAAGCTCCCTTCTATGCGTTACTCGCCCGCTCCCGAATGGAGAAAAAACAGTGGAAGCAAGCTTCTGAAGCATGGAAACGGGCAATGGATTCTTCGAACCCTGAGATCGACTGGTACCTCGGTCAGTCTGAAACATTGTACCAGCTACAGGAATACAACCAGCAAGTACAGGCACTAGCCGAAGCCCGTGAACGCAATCCGAGCGTCGTCCTCTACCGGGCTTGGCTTGAGGCTCTAGTGAATTCCGGTCGCTGGGAGCAAGCGATGGTTGAAGTAAATCGAGAGCTGTCCAAAGCTCGCTGGAAAAGCTCCTGGCTCCTCCTGCGTGCCCGCATACATCGAGCGATGGAAAGGAAAGAAGACCAGTTCAACGACGCAAAGGCGGCTTTGAACGAAATTAAATCGCGCCTCCACCAGGATCGACCCGACCCGCAACTCGTTAGAGAACAAAACCAAGCCCTCACCCTCTTGAAGAGCTAGCGATAACGCTCATTTCGTTTGGTCGTAAAGCTCTTCATTGATCTCCCGCTGGATCTGACACATCATAGGGCTGGCAACGCTATCTCAGCAAAACGGTTCATCCCCGCTCCGCCATCCGATCCCGCATCGTAGACGAAGCCATATACGCTTTTACCGTCAGGTCGCGTGTAGACACTGCCTCGAA
>JAUHWE010000607.1 GCA_030424825.1 Verrucomicrobiia bacterium | reverse complement strand
TCGGGATATCTGACCCAATTGATTTTGGAGCTCTTCCATAGCCGCCACCCCACTTCCGCTCACCGCCTGGTAGGTCGAAGTGATCATTCGCTTCAAGCCGAATCGCTTGTGCAGCGGGTAGGTGGCCATGAGCGTGATGGCGGTTGTGCAATTCGGATTCGCAATGATTCCCTCATGTTCACGAGCAGCCGCCTGATTGATTTCCGGAATGACGAGAGGAACCTTGGGATCCATTCGAAATGCCGAACTGTTGTCGATTGCGACGACGCCTGCGGCCGCCGCGGCCGGGCATAGGGATTTAGACAAGGTTCCATTCGCGGAAAAAATCGCGAAGTCCAGTCCGCCAAAGCACGATTCGGTCGCTTCCTCGATCTTGAGCGACTCGCCCATGGCTTTTACTCGTTTGCCTGCAGATCGGCTCGACGCGAACAGCTTCAACTCGTCGAGCGGAAATCGCCTGCTCTCCAGGAGAGAAATCAGTTCCTGGCCAACCGCTCCGGTCGCCCCTACTATGCCTACTTTGTAACCCATTGTACTAAATTTGTCTAAAACTTCTATCCGATCCCACGCCTACGAATAAAACGAATGGACCCGCTCGAATCATTCAATCAATTCTGGACGATTGCCGATCGCCCTTATTTTCAAAATGATACCCGAATTAATTCAGCCGTACACCGATAAGGTAGAAGCTCTAAATATCAAGCCCTCAGCGCGACGGTTGATCGTATCGATTGCGAAACAAACGGTATATCTCTTAGACGGAAACCGCACTCCAGTCTCTTACCGAGTATCTACCAGCAAAAAACCGCCCTCCAATATTGATGGTTCGGGAGGCACTCCACTCGGCCTGCACCGAATTCGCGAGAAGATCGGGAACGGAGCGGTCCTGGGTGAAGTGTTTAAAGGCCGCGTAAGCATCGGAAGGCGCTACCAGGACCTCGATCCCGCTGACCGGATTCCCAATTTAATCACCACCCGCATCCTTTGGCTAGAAGGTCTCGAGCCTGATTTCAACAAAGGGGAAAACTGTGACAGCTACTCTCGCTTCATCTACATTCATGGAACGAACCACGAGGACAAAATCGGCCATCCTGCAAGCGGAGGTTGTGTTCAGCTGTCAAATATGGAAATGCTAGCTCTTTATGAGAGCGTCGAAGCGGGCGACCACGTTCTCATCGTGGAATGAAAAGGAATTGATTCCGGCTTACTATTATTGTCTCGACGTAGGCAGGACCAGGACAGACTAAATATTCAGATTCTATGATTTCGCCCAACGAAGGTGCAGAGAACCGCTCGTCGTTCATTCATTTGCCCGATATCGTTGCGAGCGTTTTTGACAAAGGAGGCTGGCTACAGTCGATACTCTCACTAGAGCATCGCCCGGAACAAAGCTCCATGGCTGGGGCGGTCAGCATATCCATGCAATCCGACCAGCCACTTGTTTTCGAGGCGGGGACGGGTGTGGGGAAAAGCCTCGCCTACTTGATTCCGGCGATCATTCATTCCATTGAATCCAAACGTCCCTGTATCGTATCCTCTAATACGATTGCGCTACAGGAGCAGCTTGAGCGAAACGATTTGCCGATTTGCCGCAATCTCTTTCGAGAAGTTCCAGAGCTCGAGAAGTATTCCGAGTTCAGATCCGTCATTCTCGTTGGCAAAGGAAACTACCTCTGCCCCACTCGCCTGGCCAACGCCATCGCCAACAAGACAGAATTGTTTCCCAACGACGAGCTCGATGAGCTGAAACGAATCGCAGAATGGTCGCAAAAAACCAAGTCGGGCCTGCGCCAGGATATGAATCCAGTGCCAAACTACGACGTTTGGGAAATGGTCAACGCGGAGGGTTCGGCCTGTAATCGCAAGAACTGCAACCCGAAAACCTGCCACTACCAAAAGGCGCGAGCCGAAATGCGCAAAGCCCAAGTTGTCATTGTCAACCATAGCCTCCTTTTTGCCCTTCTGAGCGCCGGAGGCCTAGCTCCCAATGCAAAGGGCATTCTCCTTCCCGAAGATTTTCTGATCATAGACGAGGCCCACACAACGGCAGAAGTCGCCACAGAACACTTTGGAGCTCGCATCAGCTCCTATGGCCTCGATCGACAACTGAAAAGCCTTTTCAATCCGAAACGAAAGTCCGGGGTGGTTCGTAAATGGGCCCATCCCAAACAACTGCAGGCCATCATCGACGCCCAGGAAGCCTCACAGGAATTCTTTGGATACCTTGCCGCGACTCGCCTCGCACAGCGGCCCCTAGCCCGAATCTCTGAACCCGAATGGTGCGAGCCCACAATTGTTTCTCCCCTGAAAGCCGTGGTCCAGATCATGGACAGCATTCTCGCTAAAATCGAAGATGGCGCGATGCACGACGAGCTGAAGGACCAGCGAAACCGGGTACACAGCTACTACGCAGGAATTCGACGCTTCATCGATCTCGCGGACGAAGATCATGTCCACTGGATCGAACGAAGCGGTCGCCGCAATCAAATTGTGACCCTGAGAACGGCGCCAATTGAGATCGCTCCCTATCTAAAAGAAGAGCTTTTCACCGAGGACCGTTCAGTAGTGCTCACCAGTGCCACACTCTCCATCGCTCAGGATTTGGCGCCCTTTCAACGAAAAGTCGGAGCTGAAGGAAAAACCGCCCAGCGCGTCGAGTCGCCCTTCGACTACGAAGCGAATACTCGGATCTACATTGCAAGCGACATTCCGGTTCCCACTCCCGAAGAAGCGAAACTGGCTATCGATACCTTAATTGACTACATTCGCTTTTGCGTCGACCACGTAGCGGGCGGCAGTCTCGTCCTCTTCACGAGCTACTCCGATCTACGAAAAGCCAGCGATGTCCTTGAATCTCACTTTCTTGACTCGGGCCGGGCATTCTTTGCTCAAGGCCAAGGACTCAGCCGATCCGAATTATCCGAAGGCTTTCGGGATTCCGGAAATGGCGTGTTGTTCGGTACCGACAGCTTCTGGACCGGAGTAGACGTTCCGGGACCCGCCTTGTCACAAGTCATTCTCACACGGCTTCCTTTCGATGTTCCTACTCACCCGATCGCTGAGGCGAAGTCTGAGCGTATTAAGGAACTAGGCGGAAACCCGTTCGCCGAAATGACGCTACCCGAGGCCTTGATTAAATTCCGGCAAGGGATTGGAAGACTCATCCGCCAAAAAGACGACAAGGGAATCATCACAATACTCGATTCTCGAGTTCTCCATAAATCCTACGGGCGACAATTCCTGCAAAGCCTACCTAAATCTAAGTTCATCCGGATGTGTCGAACGGACCGCGACGAGCGCTTCCGCGATATCAGCGAATCCATATCTCCCTCACATCGGAGAAACCCACCACGCCCCTAAAGCACAGATCTAAGAATCCAGCGCTGCTCATTTCATGAAGTCCGAGAAATACAATAAACTCCTCACAGCGAATCCAGAAAACGAACTG
>JAUHWE010000606.1 GCA_030424825.1 Verrucomicrobiia bacterium | reverse complement strand
AGTCACTCTTTGAGCCAACTAGGCGATCTACACTCTTGCTAAGTGCAGTATAGATTTCCTTCGTCTCCTCTGTGGACTTCGTTGTATAGCTCACCGTTTGGGCCTTCGCCGCGAAGGAAGACTTACTAGAGCCTGAGGGGTCGCTCCCATTAAGTTGAATGCCCTGCACTCCCTCACCTTTTGCACTGGTTCCCGTTGACTTAGCAGAGACACTCGCTTTTTGAGCCGATTCTACCTCTTGCTTTGCAACGACTTTCTCGAAAGAGCCTTTCAATTGGTTCGAAACTTGCGATTCGCCGCTGCCGGCATTCAGACCCGTTGAAACCGGCCCCGAGCTCACTGGCGCACTTTGATTGAGAATACCCGGTTTTCCAGAATTCAATGCGTTCTCGGTAATACGCGCCGCACTCCCAACTGATGGTATCTCCCTTCCCCTAGATCGAATCGGTTCCGAGTGGACGCTCCCTACGTTGCTTGCAGCGCTATTAATGGGTTTCACCACGTCCTGCCGGGCCGAATGAGTCGTTTGTTTTTTGGAATTTGTACTTTTAGAAACTTCAGGGCTTTTTGCTTCTATATCACTTCCGCCCTCTTTTTCTACGGGAGTTTCCGTCGAACTCACTGCGTTAGCCGATTGAGCTGCCTGGGTCGTTCCTCCTGAAAGAGCTGGCCCACTCTTGCTCGAATTCGCCGCTTTCGCATTATCGAATATTGCTGCAATGTTTTGCTTCACTTTATCCGCATCGATGGTCAGCGAGTCGGCAGAAATCGAATTCGCCTCCCTAACAGAGCTCGGGTTCCTAGCCAGGACAGCCTTCTTTCCATCCGTTGCCTTTCCTGCCTCAACAATCGCGCTTCGCTCCCTGTCACTCTTAGATCCTTCCGGTCCTCCGGACACCCCTTTCAAGAGGCCATCACCCTCGCTAGGCAATCGACGAATCCCACCGAAAGAAACCTCCTCTATAGCCTCAACCGGAGACTGACCCTTTGTAGCCGGCTCTTCTAAAGAATGCGTTGCGAGGTTAGTTGACATGTTCAGATCCTGCTTAGCAGAGTTGATGCCAATAAAATTTTCCTCTCCTTTTAATGTCTTTCCATCAATGACTTGCTCAATATTTCCCAAATTGTTTGACGTAATATTAGCAAACCCCTGAGGTGAGATCGGAGAGAAGTCGGCAGTTTTTGCCTCTACCCCAACAGATTCAGAATCCTCATCGGGTTCCTCAATCCGATCCCACGGCTCGTCGCTTTCTCTGCCACTGTTCTCGACTCGCTCATCACCCCTATTCTCTTGGACATGCGGCAGATTAGCGGACTCTTTTTCACTTAAATGTTGAACAGGAGCCATTTTCGGCAGCTCGGGGGACCCATCTCGCCGAATGGAGGCTGAAATTCTGCTGAAACCAGAATTCCCAAAACCGGGAGCCGCATCCAGTCGCCTGTTCTCAAAGCGATTTTCAGTTCGCTTGTGATACTCCTCTTCCTCCTGCAACGAATCCTCATTTTTATTCAGATCGTTTCGCGTTGCTGTTTCTAATCCAAAAAGTTTCTGGGCGCCTAAAAACGCCTTATCCCAAAAACTGCTTAACTGCCCATCCTTGCTGCCGGTCGCGCTTCCTTGCGTTTCGCTCCAAGCACTTCGCTTTGAGCCTATTTCGTTTTCACGTACCACCGGGTTGGATACGCTCGTCTGTTCTATGGACATCTATGTTGTTTTTACTTTTTAGCCTGTAAATCGTCTTTTGAAAGTCTAAGCATGTCGGACAGTTTAGCAGCCCGCTTTATCAGAGCATCGTTTCCACCACCCTGCACCGCCATTTCCTGCAGAATATCTCCAATAGTAGCGGGCTTCATGAATCTCAGAATTTTTGCTACCGTGGCATCATCAAGCTCGCTAAAAATTTTGACGGTCGCATCTGGATCTAGATTCCCGTAGGTATCCGCCAAGGTTTTCAGATTCTTACCCTCCCATGCCTCTACCTCTACGACATCTTTGAGCAAAGTATCACGCATTCGCACTACTTCTGCCTTGATCTCCTCTATCTCAATACGGTCTGACTGAAGGCGTGCCTCATAAGTCGCCAGGTTTTCCTCTTTTTCCACAACCTCTGCCATTCTCTTATTGAGCTCAGCCTTCAATCGCTTCAAGTCGTCGCTAGAAAAGTTCCAAGCGATGGGCGAAGGGTCTTCGCGCTTTATCACCAACACGTCTTTGTCTGCCGGAAATATCATGTCACGATAAAGCACATACGAACCCACTTGGGTCCCAAGCATGATGACAAGCGCTAACACGGCTAAGAACCACGATTTAGATAGCAAACTACTCATATACCACTCCTTTCAATGCTTCGCGCATTATAAATATCCTCTATTTCTATTGTCTCCTGGCGGAGGGCTTCCACCTGGTGCTCCTCCAATCGACGTTGCTTCAAATTGGCCACTACCTTCTTTTTCCGAACGGCTAGTTTCATTTCGAGAAGCGCTTTCTCCCGCTTCTTTTCAGCCAAGTTCAAAGCGCTTTTAGACTCTTCCGACACTCGACTGACATTTGAAATCGCGGCATTAAGGGCTAGACGTTCATTTCTGCTAAACGATTGGGAATGCGTTTTGTCCCAATCTTGACAGATCGCATCCTTTTCCTGTTCGACCCTTTTTGCTTTGTCCTTCAAAGCGGAAACCGCCTGAACGGACTGACTGAACGCTTGCCGGGCAACTTGCTCCTCCCATTCCCGCAGCTCCAGCAATGCTTTTAGATTAAATGAGAACTTTTTCATTTAAGAGCCTCCTTCAATTGCAAGTACGATTCTTCACTCGGAACATGTTCGGAAAAAGACTGACGAAGTATTTCCATAATCCGCTGGTGCGCGAGTATCGCGTTATCGATTCGAGCATTCACACCTTTCGTGTAAGCTCCTAAATTGATTATGTCCTCATTTTCCCGGTACAAGGAAAGGTAGTCTCTCGCCAGACCGGAAAGCTCGATTTCATCCTTCGATGAAATGTCGTTTACCAAGCGACTAATACTCTCCAGTACGTCAATCGCAGGGAAATGATTGGCGGTCGCCAGACGGCGGGACAAAATAATATGACCATCAAGAATCCCCCTCACCGAATCCGAGATCGGCTCATTGAAGTCGTCTCCCTCTACGAGAACGGTGTAGAAGGCGGTAATGGATCCCTTTTCGGAATTTCCTGACCTTTCCAACAACTTGGGCAATTTCGAGAATACCGAAGGCGTGTAACCTCTGCTAGCGGGAGGTTCTCCGATCGCTAATCCAACTTCTCGCTGAGCCATGGCGTAACGTGTCACTGAGTCCATCAAGAAGAGAACCTTCTTTCCTGACTCGCGGAAATTCTCGGCAATTGATGTTGCGAGGTTTGCCGCACGCAAACGCAAAGGCGCACTCTGATCAGAGGTCGCCACCACCACTACGGTCTTTCGCAAACCCTC
>JAUHWE010000605.1 GCA_030424825.1 Verrucomicrobiia bacterium | reverse complement strand
CGTGAGCATCCCTACTTTTAGCCTTGTGCATGAATCTTTAGATGAGGCTCACGCTAAAGCGAGTGAGCTACTAGCGGGGATGCGACCTGGTTTCTATTGTTGTAACCGTAGCCGCTTGTGGTAGGGTCTCTCCAATTTTATTAATCTATGATAGCCATTGTTAGCTCACTCTTTGTTCAGTTTAACATTTTGCTCATTCTTGCCGCTGGCAGCTCTCAAATGGTTGGTGAGGAAACACCCCAGTTTTCGTTTGGCGCTATTGCGGATTGCCAATATTGTGATTGCGATGGGACACGTCGGCAGTATCGGCTTTCTCCGGATAAGTTGATGGATTGTGTCGAAGACCTCAATACAAAGGAATTGACTCACGTCGTGCATCTTGGCGATTTTATCGATAAAGATTGGGAAAGCTTCGATGTAGTGCTTCCGATTATGGATGGCCTAAAGGCTCCGGTGCGTCACGTGCTTGGGAATCACGACTTCTCCGTTTCTGATGATCTTAAAGACCGGGTCCCTAATCGACTGGGGTTAGAAAAGCGTTACTATGACTTTGCCGTCGGTAAGTGGCGATTTCTGATTCTGGATACGAATGACGTGAGTTTATACGCTTATCCGAAGGGATCGAAGCGGGCCATGAAGTCACAAGCAATCTACGAATCGCTGGGCGGAAAATTGCCCAAGTACAATGGCGGAATCGGAGAGGCTCAGTTGAAGTGGATCGAGCGAAAGTTGAAAGCGGCGGAACGGAAGGGTGAAACCGTCATCCTGCATAGCCATCATCCCGTTTATCCGTTTACCTCGCATGCGGCTTGGAATGCGAAGGAAGTAGTAGACCTTATCGAGGAATTCGATTGCGTCGCTGCCTACATCAATGGGCACAATCATGCGGGGGCCTATGGTTTAAAAAAAGGGGTCCACTATTTGACTCTTAAGGGAATGGTGGATACTGAGGAAACCTCTTATTCGGTTATTTCTGTCTATCCCGATTTGCTACAAGTGAAAGGGACCGGTAGGCAAGACGACTATGTGCTAGAGATTAAGTCGCAGTAAAATAGATACAAAGCGTACGTGAGAGTGTTACATATTAGACCTGTGTGTCAGAGCTCTGGAATTCGAGAAAAGCAAAACCGGTGAGGCATTCCCGTTTGAATCATGAAGAAATTTCTCAGTAAATTGCTAGTTGCAGTGGCGTTCGCCAATTTGAGTTTCGCAACGGAGTTTGAAGAAGTTTCCTTCAAGACATCTGACGGAGGGAAGGTTTATGCCAATCTTTACGGCAACGGTGCCCATGCTGTGGTACTCGGACACGGAGCAGTATTCAACAAAGAGAGTTGGCATGCGTTAGCGATGGTCCTCAAAGAGAAGGGGCTGCGGGTGCTGGCTATCGATTTTCGCGGCTATGGGAAAAGTGTTGAAGGGCGGAGTTCCGATGCGCGTCATTTGGACCTTCTCGCTGGCGTCGATTTTCTGAAAGCAAACGGGGCGGCGCAAGTATCGCTATTGGGTGGAAGTATGGGAGGAGGCGCTGCGGCACAGGCAGCGGTCGAATCAAAAGTGGGATCAATCGACAAGTTGGTACTTCTCGCCAATGTGCCCGTGAATTCGCCAAAGAAGCTGAAAGGAGACAAGTTGTTCATTGTCAGCGAAGGCGATCGGCTGTCCGATTCCGTGAGAAGCCAGTTTCAAAAAGCGCCCGAACCGAAACGCCTAGAAATCCTTAAGGGATCCGCCCACGCCCAGCATATATTTAAGACCGACCAAGCGGAAAAGCTAGAGAAATTGATTGTCGATTTTCTGACAAATTGAGTTTTCACTGGGTGACTGAAGTTTGTGGGGTTGCAATGCTCTAAGCGATTAGAAAGTCTCTAAGCATGAAACCCTTGTTTTCTACGATTTACTTATCGCTCTTCCTTGCCGTGACGGCGGCCTTTGGCGCGGACAAACGCCCTAACATCGTCTTCATTTTCACGGACGATCATGCCCCGCACGCGATTGGCGCTTACGATGGTTGGCTGAAATCAGTCAATCCGACCCCCAATATCGACAAGCTAGCCAGCGAGGGGATGCTCTTCGTCAACAGCTTCTGCACCAACTCGATCTGCGGCCCAAGTCGGGCAGTGATTCAGACCGGAAAGCACAGCCACAAGAACGGTTTCATGAATAACGGGAATTCCTTCGACTGGAACCAGCAAACCTTTCCCAAGCTCCTGCAAAAGGCGGGTTACCAAACCGCAATTTACGGCAAGTCCCATTTGAAGGGGCATCCGCAGGGGTACGACAGTTGGGCCGTTCTCCCGGGACAGGGGCTATATTACAATCCCGATATGATCACCGAAGACGGTCAGATTACAATCGAAGGCTATTGCACGGACATTGTCACCGACATGGCGGTCGAGTTTCTCAAGGAAAAGCGTGATGAGAAAAAGCCGTTTATGCTTATGGTTCAGCACAAGGCTCCGCACCGGAATTGGATGCCGGCCCTGCGCCATTTGAATCTTTATGACGATATCGAAATCCCCGAGCCCTCGACGCTGTTTGACGACTACCAGGACAATGCGCCTCCCGCCCGTTATCAAGAGCTCGAAATCGATCGACACATGCACATCAACTACGATCTTTTCCTGGATCTGACCCCGGACTTCGAAGATCTGCCGATTCAAACAGACAAGTCGGCATGGAGAAATTTGCAGCGCATGACCCCCGAACAGGTTAAGGCATGGCGCGCGGCTTACGGTCCCAAGGACAAGGCCTTCCACGAAGCGAACCTCTCTGGTAAGGAGCTCGTTCGCTGGAAGTATCAGCGTTACGCCAAGAACTATCTTCGCAGCGTCAAGGGAGTCGACGAAAGCGTGGAGACCATCCAGAACACGCTGGCAGAGCTCGACCTAGACGATAACACGATCGTGATCTATTCGTCCGACCAAGGCTTCTACATCGGCGACCATGGCTGGTACGACAAGCGCTGGATGTACGAAGAGTCCCTCAAGATGCCTTTCATCGTGAAGTGGCCCGGAGTTACCAAGCCTGGATCGAAGACCACTAAAATGGTTCAGAATCTCGATTACGCGGAAACCTTTCTCGATATTGCCGGGGCGAAAATTCCGGATGACATGCAGGGTGTCTCTCTGGTACCATTGCTGAAGGGTGAGAATCCGAAAGACTGGCGCAACGCGATTTACTATCACTACTACGAGTACCCAAGCGTCCATATGGTGCCGCGCCACAATGGAATCCGTACCAATCGGTACAAGCTCATGCACTTCTACCAGTTCGATGAGTGGGAATTCTACGATCTGAAATCGGATCCAGACGAATACAATAATTTGTACAATAACCCTGAATACCAAACTTTAGTAAAGCGATTGAAGAACCAGCTCAAAGGATTGGAAGAGAAGTACGAGGACGATAGCGATATGACTGTCAAACCCAAGTCCTGGCAGGACGAAGTACGCGGCATTGCA
>JAUHWE010000020.1 GCA_030424825.1 Verrucomicrobiia bacterium | reverse complement strand
TAGCCGGTAGCGATCAACTCGTCATTTTTGTACAATTCATAGTCGAGCCGGATCTTGGCGAATGCCTTTTCTTTCATGATCGTTTTGATTGTAATGGTATCGTCGTAGGTCGCGGGGCGCCGGTATTTCATTTGGATTTCGACGACGGGAAGGAAGAATCCTGACTGTTCGATGGACGCGTAGGAAATTCCTTGTTCCTTTAGGAGGTTCGTTCTTCCGAGCTCTAACCAAGGCAGGTAACTCGCATGGTACACGATCCCCATCATGTCAGTTTCTGAATAACGTACTTCGATCTTGGTGACACTAGAGATCATAGGAAAGGAGATAGCTTTTGAATCGGATACTTTTGCAAGATTAGGAATGGACGTTATACATCGAGTCCGGCATAGAGGTCTTTGGCAATTTGATTCCAGTTGTGACGTTGCGACCAAACTCTGCCCTGTTCCCCCATTTTTGTTCGAAGGGCTTCGTCTTGAATCAATCGACTGAAAGCCTGTGTTAGGGACTTCTTGTCATGCGGTTTGACAAGAATGCCGTTTTCCATGTGGCACACGGCTTCCGAAACACCTCCAACACGATTGGCTACAATGGGGAGGCCGTGGGCCGCTGCTTCAAGGTAGACAAGACCGAATCCTTCGACGCTTTTCCGGAAATTGACGCTAGTGAGGGAGAAAATGTCAGCCTTTGAGTAGAGTCGTTGCAGCTTCTCGTCAGAAACGCTTCCAAAAAACTTAACGCGAAATCCCGCTTCGTTTGCTTTGCGTTTTAACTCTTTGCTATATCCGAACTTAACTCCTGAACCAACGATCCAGAATTCAATTCCTCGACGAGTCGACTCGGGTAGAGCGGCGAGCGCATCGAGTGTTTCTGCCTGCCCTTTTCGAGGATGGAGTCGTCCTACAGTGAGTATTATCAGGGGGTGGGTGTTTTTTCTCTCTTTGGTGTCCGGAATGCGAAAGCCAGAACGAAGCGCACCAGGAGTGACTAGTGTCTTTGGAGGGGATTGAGGAAAGTGTCTTTCGAGAAGCGAGCATGTATACTGGGAAAGTACATTTATGCGGTCGCATTTCTGTATGACCCTATTTATCAATAATTTAGTGAAGCGATTTCTCGAGAATCTGATGACTTCGGATCCATGGAAGGTGAGCACAAGCCTCCGTGGTTTTGCAGATCGCATAAACTGAAGATAGCGCATCGCAAGGATGGGTCCAGGATCCGTCAGATGGACGATAGAGTTCTGAATCATCTCTCGATTCCGTCTCCATTCCCGGGCGAGGTTAATCTGGCAGGTCAGGTCTTGAGAGCCTTTTAGGTTCATCTCCCGTATGGGAAAAGGGAAGCCACCCTTTGAGAGGGCGGTCGACTTTGGAGCCCAAACCTCTACCTTCTGGCCAATATTGGCAGCTCCTTGCGCTATTTCCTCAGTGTATGTGGCGATCCCTCCTCTTTTCGGGAAAAACTCGTGAGTGAGAATTAGTATTCGGGGATCGGAATCGATACTCATAGGCCGATGGAGGCGATATTCGAACAACTGTCTAGGAAGCATTTGAAGGGCGAGCCGGTTCACAAGCCATAAATGGGAAGGATTTAGGTAGCAGGGGGTCTTCTTAGTAGGAAAACCCCTCGTAGCCCGTGGGGCGGGGAATCTACTACTGGCTTAGGCTTTGCCAATTTCTATTTTAATGATCCATGTTTAGGATTTACAAACATGTCACAGGGACCTTTGCTATCCCTAACGATGTCAGACCAGACAACTACTAAGGCAGAAATCGCAGGATCGCCAACTTCCGGGAGCGAGGTGTTGCTGAGGGAAACGTTAAAGCGGTGTTCTTCAGCTACGTTGGAAGCTGCGTTGCAATATCGGGCGACTAAGGATAGCACCCTTGTACCTACTATCGTATTGGGGATTGTGGAGCGGTTTCTGGATCCAGAAGTCGTGGACAAGCTCAGGAGCGGCGACGATTCCATCCAGTTTATGGAGGACCTAGGGATGGATTCCTTGACCATGATTGAGGCGATTATGATGGTCGAAGAGTCTCTGGGGGTCTCTATCAAGAATGATGAGCTAATGAATCTGAGATCCATTGGAGATTTGAAGTCTTTTATTGAAGAGAAGTTGACTGGAGTTTCGAAGGGTGAGACTAGCGAATTTTACTCGATTGAGAAAGTAGCGGCAGTGATGCCCCAGCAGGAGCCTTTCTTGTTTTTGGAGCAGGCCAATCTGTCAGATCGCGAAGCGGAAGGTCGCTACACGATATCGGGTCGGGAGTCCTTCCTCGAAGGCCATTTCAAGGGAAACCCAGTTTTCCCGGCGTCGATTATGCTCGAAGCCCTAGGGCAATTAGCGGTTTTCTCGCTGCTTAAAAAGGCGCCGGAGGAGATTGAATCAGAGATCGATCCGACAGAAATCTATTTTACGGGTGCGGATGGCGTCCGTTGCCATCGCGTTTGCAAGCCGGGCGACATTCTCGACTTGAGTGTTAAGCTCAAGCGAGCCAGAACCCCTTTGGCTGTTTATTCTGGGCAAATTTCTGTGAATGGCGAAAAAGCCGTTGTCGCTGAGGAAATTACTTTGGCCTTCAAACCGAAAGATCATTCGGTCAATGGATCAGAAAATGGGGTGGCCTCGGTATCAGAAGTGAATGGCAAGTCCCATTCGAGTAACGGCACTCACTAAGTGTAGGCGAGTCGATTCCTTCTAGGACGGCACAATATCTGCCAGCCATTTCCCGGTTCCTTATCGTTCCAACCGCAAGGTGGATGCGGCTTTAAAAGTCTGGACTTCGAATTGACTTGGCCGTGTTTTAGTTCAGATCGCAAGATGAAGTGAGGTTACTTACGGATGGAACGAAAGCGTGTATTCATAACAGGGGTTGGAATTATCAGCGGCATCGGCAATGATGTGGAAAGCGCTTCTGATAGTCTAAGGAAGCTCAAGCACGGATTTAGCCCATTTCCCGTGTATCCTCCTTTTGAAGACGACCCGCAGAATGCGGTAAAACTAGTATCCGCCCCAGAGGGCTTTGAAGTCGATTCGATCGATTTCGAAGATTGGACCTACCCCCAACGGTACAAAATACGGCGAGAGGAACTGCGGGGTCTTGCACCGCACGGAGTGTACGTCTATTGTGCAATGAAGCAGGCAATCGAAGACGCATCGCTTTCGGAGAAAGACGTTTCAAATTTTCATACGGGAATCTATACGGCTTCAGCCGGTTCAACCCGGATGGTTTACAATAACATGAAGCGTATGCGTGAAGTAGGGCCGATGCGATGTTCCCCGACAGGAATCGTATCGTCGATTTCAGGCACCTTGAGTTTTAATCTGGTCGCCTGCTTTAAGATTTTGGGGAATTCATGCGGGTTCTCATCTGCTTGTGCCTCTTCGGGACACGCCTTGGGGTATGCCTATGATGACATCGCATCCGGTCGACAGAACCGCATGTTTGTAGCTGCGGGAGAAGACGTGAATTACGAAAGCGTTGTTCCGTTTACCGGAATGAGGGCCCTGTCTTTAGAAAGTGATCCCGAAAGGGCCTCTTGTCCGTTTGATCTAAAGCGAAACGGATTTGTCAGTGCCGGTGGGGGCGCAGTGCTCGTACTTGAAAGTGAGGATGAAGTGGCAAGGCGCGGAGCAAAGCCGTACGCGGAATATTGCGGATGGGGACAGGCGAGTGATGGTCACAATGTTGCAATTTCGCACCCGGAGGGGGAGGGACTAGTTCGAGCAATCGAGAATGCCCTGGATTCAACCAGTGTGTCGGCTGATGAAGTCGATTACGTGAATGCTCATGCGACCTCGACTCTGATTGGTGATGCGAGTGAGGGCAAGGCTTTGGATGCCATTTTCAGTTCCAAAGGGCTTCGCCCTAAGGTAAGTAGTACAAAAGCGATTACGGGGCATGGCTTAAGCTTAGCCAGTGCACTGGAAACCGCAATTGTGAGCATTGCGATGAGAGAGGGTTTTACGCCTGGGTCTGCCCATATCGAGAACCTGGATCCACGGTTTCAGTCCCTGAATATCATACAGGAAACGGAAGGGGTGGCTCCCAATGTCACTTTGTGCAATAGCAGTGGATTTGGCGGGGCTAACGTGGCGCTCGTTTTAAAAAGAAACTAGAAAGTCACCAGACTAGTGGAGTGTGAGCCTTTCCTTTAGGAGAGTGCATCTCACCTGGGAATCCGCATTGCTGGTGGCCATCGCGTAGGCTGCCGGATCGCCCACGATCACGACCTTCTTTTTTCCGCGGGTGATAGCGGTATAGATAAGATTTCTCTGCAACATCATGAAATGGGCCTTTAGTAACGGAATAACAACTACAGGATATTCACTTCCCTGGGATTTATGAATGCTCACGGCATAGGCAAGGGAGAGGTCTAGCAAATCCGCTTTTTCGTAGTCCACTACGTTTTCGTCGAAATCTACCTCGATACTTCCACTGGCTCCATCGATCGACTTGATGATTCCGATGTCTCCATTAAAAACTCCCTTGTCGTAGTTATTCCGAGTCTGGATCACCTTGTCGCCCCGTTTGAAGGCGACGAATCCGAAGGGGATGGATTCGGTTTCGGGATTTAGTGCGGTTTGCAGGAGCGCATTGAGATTTCCGACTCCGGCTTCCCCTTTGTGCATGGGAGCGAGGGTTTGGCCGTCGTTTATAGGATCTAAAGACAGCGCTCCTTTCACGAAATAGGTGAACACGTCGAGAATCTTCTGGGCGCATTCCGTTTGGCTTGTCGCGGTGAGGAACTGGAAATCCTTGTTCGCTACAAGGTCGCGGGCCGATGCGACGGGAGTGGGCAGGGAGACCTGGCCGTGGTTAATGGCGTGAGCGTAGTGGACAATGCTGCTTTGCTTGGATTGCCTGAATACTTGGTCCAGGCGAGTGACTGGAATTTTATTTGAACCGATCAGATCTTTGAGGACGTTGCCTGCTCCCACGGAAGGAAGCTGGTCGATGTCACCAACCAAAATCAGGTGGCTCTTTGTTTGAATGGCTTGGAATAGACTAGACGCCAACCTTGTATCCAGCATGGACGCTTCGTCTACGATAACGACGTCGGCACTGAGAGGTTTGGATTCGTTAACCGTGAACGAACCCTCTGCCGGGTCGAATTTCAAAAGCCTATGAATGGTCTGACCGAACGCTCCGGTGGTTTCCGATAAACGTTGGGCGGCTCGACCCGTCGGAGCGGCTAGGAGGACGCGGACATTCTTGGCTTTAAGAATACTGACGACTGCCCGCAATATGGTTGTTTTTCCTGTCCCGGGTCCTCCTGTCAAAATGGATAGTTTGTGAGAGAGGGCCATCAGGATCGCTTCTCGTTGGAGGTCTCCGTATTCGAATCCCGCTTTTTTCTGGGCCCATTCGACGGCAATTTCGCGTTTGATAGGCGGGAGGCAGCTTGGATTGCTTTGGATACGACGAACCGACTGAGCGATTTGCTCCTCGGCTCTATTGTTGTAGGGAAGTTGCCAATAGAGAGTTGAGTCGTGAAACTCGTATGGCGAAAGAATCCGGTTGGCTAAGATGCGTTCGAAACCTGCTTTCGCGATTGCTTCTCCAATGTCCAGTTTTTCTACGGTAGTATCCAGTAGGTTCGCTTCCGGGTAGGCGGTATGGCCATCGTCTTGCAACTCCTGCATTACAAATTCGATCCCCGCAACTACACGCTGTGGGCTGTCGTTTCCGATCCCCATGTTGATCGCGATTTTGTCACAAGTCTTAAAGCCAATCCCTCTTATTTCTCTAGCCAGCTTGTAGGGATTCTCCTTGATGAGGTCGACTGCGACGAAACCGAATTCCTTGTAGATCTTGAGTATTTGAGAAGGCGCTACGCCATACGGGGCGAGAAAGAGGGAAAGGTCTCGAATATGGCTCTGCTCATCCCAAGCCTCTTTGATCGATCGAGCTCTTTGCTGGCCAATTCCGTCAACTTCTTGAAGTCGAGCGGATTCTTCCGAGATCACTTTTAGGGTGGATTCGCCGAATCGTTTTACGATTCGGTCGGCCAATCCTTTCGATACGCCTTTGACTAGCCCGCTTCCTAGGTATTTGCGAATACCATAGATGCTAGCGGGCAATTCGGATTCGAATCGTGACGCTTTGAATTGAGGCCCATGAGTCGGGTGCCGCGACCAAACTCCCTCAATGCTTAGTGTCTCACCGCATTGTACCCCTGGAAATTTCCCGACGATCGTAACCGTTTCGCTCGTGTTTTCCGGTCGGAGGTCTGCAATTAGGTAGCCGTCTTCATCATTCGAATACTTGATGCGTTCAAGTACACCTTTGAGGATTTCGTTGGCGGCTGATTGAGGCACGAACTAACTAAATTGCTTATCTGCGATTTCTTGCAAGCTCTCGAATACGCGATCGGCCCCTGCTTCGACCAGCTCTTGAGCGGAGTGGGAACCGGTTGGAACGCAGAAACTGGTCATCCCAACGCAATGAGCCGATTCGATATCGAAGGGCGAATCCCCCACTAGAATGGCTTGATTGGGTTCCACGTTAAGACGGTCAAGCGCGATCTGGGACAATTCTGGTTCTGGCTTTCGGTAGTCGGTATCGTGAGCACCGATGATTTGATCAAATGAATTGGTCAAACCCAGAGACTCGATAATATTCCGCGTATGGGTTCCGCTCTTATTGGTAAATACGGCGGCTTTGATACCCCGCTTTGTGACTGCTTGAATCAGCTCGCGTGCCCCGGGAAGAAGAATCACCCCTTCGAGATGGATTTCATCGAATCTTTCTCTCCATAAAACCATGGCGCGTTCTAGTTCGGACTCCTCAAAGAACTTACGAATTGTCACGGGCATCGAACCGCCAACTCCCCGTTTTACCGAGTCGTAGGAAGGGGCGGTTTTGCCCAGTTTCTCCGCTGCATATTTGTAACAGCGATAAATCGTCTCAAAATGATCTACCAGGGTGCCGTCCATATCGAAAAGGACGGCTGCGATTTCGTGATTCTTGGTGGGAACGGACATTTGGATAAAATAGTGTTTAGGGACCTGCATTTGCTAGGAGGCTAGGCAAAGCAAAACAATTCGCTGATTATTTCTTTAACTCTGGACAACCCATACTTTGATTCGGGCTTTTTGAATGGGAATGGTTTTGGGAGCGGTCCGTTTTTGAGATTGGCGAATGGAAAATCTCACTTTTTCCCAATCGTGTGAATAGATGTGAATAACTTGAGAGTAACTTGGTAAATTCCGTTCTATGAAGGGACTTGTAGGCGCTTGCGTAACCTCATTGTCGCAAATTGCTATGGTTCCGCTTTGTAAAAAACGTTGTTGAGACTAGAAGTCTTGTTTTGTGAAAGCGCTTATCGAGCTACTGAGCATAGAGTCTTTCAGCGATTAGGTGGAGATCCTGAGCGATTATCGGATGTTGGAAAGATGAAGTTCATAAGTTGCTTTAATTCAATAAATAGCGATTGATGATACGTGCTTTCGACGATTCTAAGTTTGGAGGTATCGCCCCTGTCGTTTTTGTCGTCATAATTTGCGATGATCGATTCATCCTGCAAATCTTGGTTCTCAGGGGGAGTCTGAGGGAGATTTTTTACAAATTTAGGTGCATTCTCGCTTCCATCGCTTCAGATATGTGCTGATTATCTTGGAAATCAAAGAAGAGCTGGAAAAATTGTGAAGAAACCTAGCAAAGATGGACTAAATGGCGGCTTTTTTGGGTTTTGGGTCATCAAGAGCTGTCCAAATACCCGATGAGGATCGCGGTTGTTGGCGCAGGGGCGGTAGGGCTCTATTACGGAGCTCGGCTTCAGAAATCCGGGGAGGACGTGCGTTTCCTTCTCAGGGGGGACTTTGAAGCAGTTAAGCGGCAAGGTATCAAAATAAGGGCTCGGGACAGCCACTTCCAGCTGAGTGAAGTAAAAGGGTACTCGGATCCGAAAGAAATAGGGGAAGTGGATTTGGTAATTGTGGCTGTGAAAGCGGCATCTAATGAATCCCTGCCTGAGCTACTCGCGCCACTGCTTACTCCGCAAACATCAGTGATTAGTCTTCAAAATGGACTGGGAAATATTGAGTTTCTGCGACGCCAATTTCCAGAGAACCCGCTTCTTTGTGGAGCCTGCTATATTTGTCTAAATCGAGTCGAGCCGGGAGTGGTTGAGAACTATCATTTGGGCTCGATTATTATCTCGCAAGAGGGTGCGGCGAATGTGGCATACCTGAAAACGATTGCCGACATGCTTAATCGGGCTCGGTTGAATTGCAGGATTTCGCAAAATATCGATCAAATGCGATGGGAAAAATTGCTTTGGAACGTCCCGTTCAACGGACTTTCCATCGTAGCGGGTCAAGTGACAACCGATGTGATCCTCGCGGATGAAGGATTAAAGCGATTGGCACGTGGCCTTATGGAAGAATTGCTGGGGGCGGCAACCGCTTTGGGGATGGATGTAGATCCTAGGCTGATTGATCGCCAATTCGAGATTACGAAGTCGATGGGTGAATACAGTCCCTCTAGTTTGATAGACTATTTGGCTGGCAGAAAAGTGGAGGTAGAATCGATTTGGGGCGAGCCATTGCGGCAAGCCCTCAATGCGGGTCAAGATATGCCTAAGCTGGAGACGCTCTATCGGCTTCTGCGTATCGCATGCCGCGATCTTAATAAATGAATCGATGCTTCTCAGATTGAGATCGACAAAGGCCGGTCGTGCCTGAGTAGTTCCTTTGTATCAGGGATGTCCTTGATGATTTGCGCTGGCATCGGGCCGACTCCTAAGTAGCGAAGGTTGGGCAGTTGTGCGGGCCATTCTTCGCCATAATAGGCGGAGTCGAGAACACTCCGGACCATTCCCGCGACATAGGCCTTAGCTTCGGTAGGCAATTCTTCGAACGATCTGGCTTTCGAAATGTCAGAGCTCCATCCCGCATACTCTTGGTAAACGGGTTTTAGGGTCTTCCGAAATGACTCGTTGCGAGGGACTCGATTGACGCGATTTCCGTTTTCGTCCTCGTATGCGATGCAGATCTTCAAGTTTCCTTTCCAATCGGCATCGTGACCGAGCGCATCGATCTTGTTTATCATGAGGTCGTCGTAGCCGCCGTACCTGAGGGTGTCTGCCTTCTCGACCGCGTCATACCAGCCCACCATGCGCTGGCGACCAGTGGATGTGCCGAACTCAAGAAGTTTGAGTCTGTCGAATAGAGGGTGGGGCTTATCTACTTTAGTGAGAAAAATGTGGGTGCCTACTTTGGTGTCGTATGCTTTTGCTACGCCGAAAACATGTAACGGTTGTACGGGTACGCAGGCAGAATTGAAAAATTCTGGAGCGTAGGTGTGGGAAGCGGAAACGTTGGGTGAAAATCCTTGGCGCTTGTCGAGCCAGTAGGCTTGTCCGTACTCGCCGATGACGTACTTTCCTGAAGTCTCGGCAGCTCTCACGGTTTCCCGAACGTCCGAGATATTCTCTTTGAGAGCTTGTCCCGCTTCCCAATAAACCTTAACGACCTCGTCGAGATTCAAGCTGAAGGGAGTCTCCCCTTTGAAACGACAAAAGTCGAATTCCTCTTCCCGAAATAGACCGGCTTCGATTGCCTCGGCATTCGCTCTGACTTCTGCTTGGGTCAGTGTATCGAAGAATCCATTCCACGCTTCCTCGGAAACTTGGCAGACATGTTGGATCGTGGCACAGGCTCGCGTCGCTTTCTGGGTAAGCTTCGAGCGGTACCGGTCTTTGCCATAGAGGAAGTCGCAATAGAAAATCTGAAACTGGCTGACCTCGTCAACATACGAGGGGGTAATTCCTCTGCCGGTGCTTCCGCGAGGTTCCTCGTGGATAAAATTTACACGGTACCATTCCCAGGCGAGGTCAAGCAGGCGATGTGTGAGATCCGAAACCATGGTCCTTTCGTCAATGACGAGTCTCTCGGTTACTCGGTATCCGTTCGCATCGACAGGTTTCAGTTCCCATAGAAATTTCCGGGGGTCCGCGACAACGCCTGCTCCGATAGCTAGGAACTTTACGGATTGGTCGACGACTCCGGCGGGCAGCAAGTTCAGTTTTAGTCCTCCCGCAGTATGCCCGGAATTGGCGCCGCCGTTTATCTTTATGACTACCTCGACCGGAGACGATTCACCTGATTCATGGCGTAGTTCATCAATTACTTCTGAAATGAGTCGGCCTTTGCCCTCATCTCCCATGCTGATGCCGCAATCCGCAATTAGTCTGCTCTTAAATTGTGTAAGTGCCATTGAATAAAATTTTTCGAGAGCACCGCATTTGATTGGGCTCACTGCTAAAGGCAAAAACTGTCGTTAGTGCGAAAGTGATTCCAGCTTATGTGATCCCTGCACCCGAATGGTTGAGCCGGGCGCAAGGGTTAGTTGAAGTAGAAAAGGAAGGTTGTCTCCCTGGGAAACTCGAATCCAGCTAGCTGCGTTTCGCCACTTCTATGACGTCATGCGGCGCAGATTCTTTCATCCCTGCTGAACTAATTCTTACGAAGCGCGCTTTTGCTTTTAGTTCTTTCAGGTCTTTAGCGCCATTGTAGCCCATTCCTGCCTGAAGTCCTCCAGACATTTCCGCTAAAATGTTCAGTACGGATCCGCGAACCTCCTTCATGCCTTCGATTCCTTCTGCGGTAAGTTTGCGGGCGGTATCCTTTTTGAGGTGACCGTAACGAGCGGCAGACCCTTTCTTCATCGCGCTCAAGCTTCCCATGCCCCGATATTCTTTGTAGAGCTTGTTGTTTATCTCGATGATTTCTCCAGGCGCCTCTCGACTTCCTGCGAGGAGTCCTCCGAGCATGACTGAATCTGCTAGAGTCATCGCTTTAACGATATCTCCCGACTTGGTGATGCCGCCATCCGCTATGATTCGAACACCCTTTTTCTCGGCTCCTCTCGAAGCGTTGTAGAGCGCGGAAAGTTGAGGAATGCCGACGCCTGCGACAACCCGGGTTGTGCAAATGGAGCCGGGCCCTTGGCCGACTTTAATCGCATCGGCGCCGCATTCCGCGAGGTATTCCACTCCGCTGCCTGAGGTGACGTTGCCCGCGATTAGAGTCAGGTCCGGGAACTCGCTGCGCAGCAGTTTGACCACTTGGCCAATTCCCGAGCTATGCCCATGGGCCGCAGAAACGGCGACTGCATCCACTCTTTCGTTACAGAGATTCGTGACATGCTCTAGGATGGTGTCCTTGTCCAGCGAGCCGTCCTCTTTCCATACAGTAGAAATTGCGGCTCCGACCAAAAGACGAAAGTCCGAATCGCGAGCCGGTTTGAGGACGCTCTGCTTTTCGGCATTGATACGCTCGATATCGGAGATACTGACTAAGCCCTTCAGGTGATGGGCATCGTCGACAACGAGGAGCTTGTTGATGCCCAGATGTTTGCTGAAGAACTTGTCGGCAACATCAATGGGGTTAGGCTTTATCTCGTTCTCGTGAAGCGTGAGCACTTTGGAAGCAGGATCCATGGCGTCGGCCACCTTAATGTGCCCGTACCGGGCTTTGACTACGCGACTGGCAAGAAGTCCGACGAGTGTGCCGTCCGCATCTGTGACTGGGAAAGTGCGAAACTTGTAGCCTTTTTCTTCGATCAATTCGATGACATCCCCGATGAACTGATTAGGCTGCACTGTGATAGGATTAGGAAGTAGGCCGTTGATATGGTATTTTACCCGAGTGACTTGAGAGACTTGTTCCCGGTAGGGCATGTTGTAGTGGATGATGCCCATGCCTCCACTGGTCGCCATTGCGATCGCCATTTTGTACTCGGTAACGGTGTCCATGTCGGACGAGATGATCGGGATATTTAGCTTGATCCTCTCCGAGAGACTCGTCTCTAGTCTAGTGTCGCGAGGGAGAACCTCACTGAAGTTGGTAGCGAGTGAAACGTCGTCGTACGTGAGGGCGGTATCGCAGTGTTCTAGAAAAAAAGCGGGGGCGCTTTTATAGAACACGTTTTCGTCGAAGTTTTCTTTGCTCGGGCTGGCCATAATGCGGCATAGAGAGCCTGAAATGGGGAATCAAGTATTTTGCGTTTGTTGATGGAAAAAAGGTGGCGTATTGGCGAACCGGTGGATTGAGTCGCAACCCATGGTTGAATTTGAGTTCAAGGCATACCGGAGGTCATTTGCAGAGATCTATCGTACTGGATCCGATACGATGCCTAAGCGTGCGGGGATTCTGATTCAGTTGCGCGACAAAGAGGGGCAGTTCGGTTTTGGGGAGATTGCCCCAATCGAGTCCTTTGGCTCTGAATCGCTGGTCTCCGCCTTGGCCGTGTGCTCACAGTTAGAGGGGAAAGTTGAATACGGAAAGGTTGTGGAGGAACTAGGTGACTATCCTTGTGTGAGATTTGGGTTCGAGTCCGCCCTGGCGATGATTGGGAGAGAGTTGCTTTGGCCGGAAGTTCCGAATCCGATACCAGTGGCTGCGCTGTTGTCTGATATCAAGGATAGCAAAAAAATAAGGAAATTGATTGATGAAGGGTATCGATGCCTAAAATTCAAGATCGGGAAAGAAGGCTTCGCGGTAGAGAGACAGGCATTGGAGGAAGCGGTTGAGGTGACTGAGGGCGCTATAGGCTTTCGCTTGGACGCGAATGGCGCCCTTGATTTGAAGACAGCGAGGGATTGGCTGGAAAGTGTGGAGGGTTTGCCGATCGAGTTCATCGAGCAACCGATTGAAAAAGGGGGGGAAGCAACAATGCTAAAACTGGCCAACGATTATCCCACTCCTATCGCTTTGGACGAGTCGGTCGTTCGGGTAGACGATCTAAAGCGCTGGAAGGACGCGCATTGGCCGGGTGTATTTGTAGTGAAGCCTTCATTGTCGGGTGCCTACGATTCTTTATTAGATGAACTGAAAACGGGAGATTCAAATTCTCTCGTTTTCTCGAGTTCGTTAGAGACTAAGGTTGGGGCATCACATGCCTTGGCAGTCGCGCTTGCGGTGGGGCAAAACAAACGAGCGTTGGGATTTGGGGTCACCGAATTGTTCGGGGATGAAGGAATCTCCTTGGATCTCGGGCCTTACTTGGAATCAGATGGACTCCCTTCCCTCGGGGAGTTGGAGGAGTTGTGGGACCGGATATAGCGTATCGATGAATTTTGAACCTGAGGACTGTCCCTTTCCCCAATTATTGGGTACGTGGGAGGGTGCTTTGAAGAGTGCCTTCGCTCTCGTGGATCGTCTATGTGACGAGGCGATTGGGGGTCGTTTCCGCGTCGGTTTGTGCACGGTCGATCCCCAAAGCTTTTGCGCAATGTTTGTTGCTTTGGCTCGTCGCGAAATCGACATATTCTTGTTTAATCCGAGCTGGGGCACGAGTGATTTTAGGGCGGCGGAGAAAGTGGCCTCACCTCAGTGGATTGTCGGCAATTGGGTAAAGGGATCCTTTGAGTTGACCAAGGGGTCAGAACCTGAACAGGGGAAGAATGCTGAAGTTTTGGGTCTCCGGGTCATGATCCCAACGGGTGGCACTTCGGGCAGAATCCGATTCGCGATACACAATCGTTCGACCTTGCTCGCTTCGGTTCAGGCCTTTCAAAAGTTTTTTGGAATCGAGCGAGTTAGTTCCCATTGTGTTCTCCCTCTGTATCATGTGAGTGGATTCATGCAGGTAGTTCGTGCCATCGCGACGAGGGGAGAAGTCGTGTTCGGATCGATAGTCGATTTTGAAAAGAACCACAGTTTGCTTGCGGCAACGGTTGAAGAATGCCGATTCCTTTCATTGGTGCCTACGCAACTTCAACGTTTGCTGGAGAGCGAGGTGGATCTCGACTTGGTGAATAGCTACCGAGCGATCTTCGTGGGAGGGGGTCCCGCTTCAAAAGAATTGTTGGAGATGGGGCGCGAACGGCATTTGCGGCTCGCTCCTACCTATGGGATGACGGAAACTGCATCGATGGTTGCCACGCTTTTGCCGGAATCTTTTTCGCGTGGCGAGTCAGGACAGGGATTGCCGCTTCCTCATGCGGAAATCGAGATTGTTTCGGAGGATGTAAATGGATGTTCACCAGGTAATATTGGGCGCATCAAGTTAAAGACCGCTTCTTTGTTCGCTGGGTATTATGGAGAAAGTGAAAGAATAGGTGATGAGTACTTAACTAATGACTTGGGTGAAATAGGGCCGAATGGAGAGTTAACTGTTCACGGACGACTGGATCGGGTAATCATTTCAGGCGGAGAGAATATCAACCTCTCAGAGATTGAGGAAGTCCTTTTGGATACGGGTCTAGTTATTGAAGCGGCTGCGTTCGGGATCGAAGATAGCGAATGGGGAAGTCGGCTTTGCGTTGCCTATGTTCCTGAAGGGAAAATCATGAATGAAGCAGCGCTGCAACAAAAGGTGGGAGAACGACTCAATGGAGTGAAACGCCCAAAGAGTTGGCTGCCCATGAGCGCGTTGCCCCGGAGCGAGGCTGGCAAAGTTAATTTTAAGGCCCTTAAGGAGCGATTAGAGAAGGACCAGTGATCGGTTTTTTGGGATTTTCAACGTGCTATTTATTTGTCCTTAGGTAGCATCGAGAGAATGACAAAAAGGGAAATTGCAGACGTGCTGAACGAAATTGCTACCTTGCTCGAGTTGAAAGGGGAG
Organism: Verrucomicrobiia bacterium; assembly: GCA_030424825.1. Classification (GTDB taxonomy): domain Bacteria; phylum Verrucomicrobiota; class Verrucomicrobiia; order Opitutales; family Opitutaceae; genus Pelagisphaera. Next base: position 2,717 of record JAUHWE010000020.1, on the reverse strand, counting down.
AATCCTTTCAAGATTCGTGCCTATTCGAACGGGGCGAGAAAACTGGAAACACTTGAAGAGGATTTGGATGCGCTGATAGCTGAAGGGAAGCTAGCTGATGTTCCGGGATTCGGAAAAGCGCTCGTAGAAAAGATCGAAACATTGCATGCCGATGGCGAACTGGGTTTTTACGAGAATCTGAAAGCTTCGGTAGAACCAGGAATTGTATCCATGCTAGAGATACCAGGGTTAGGAGCAAAGAAGATAAAAATTTTGCATGAAAAGCTAGGCGTAACATCGATAGAGGAACTACAGAACGCGTGCGATGAGGGTCGCGTTGCGGAGCTAAAAGGATTTGGAAAGAAGTCGCAGGACAAGATCGCCGAGGGAATCAAAAACAGGGAGGCTTACAGTAAACGGCATCTTTGGTGGCAGGCTCGCGAAGTCGCGGAGCCGATTTTGGAAGGTTTATTGGCTTTGCCAGAGGTAGAACGTGCTTCTCATGCCGGCAGTTTTCGACGCAAGCGGGAGCATGTCGGCGATTTGGATTTTATCGTGGCGAGCTCGGACCCGAGCCCGATCATGGATTGGTTCGTATCGCAAGACAGTGTCAAGGAAGTCACGGCAAAGGGGGAGACCAAAGCGAGCGTGCGCTTTGAGAGCGGTCTCCAGGCGGACCTCCGAGTGGTTCCATCCAAACAGTATTGTTTTGCGTTGCACCATTTCACCGGTTCGAAGGACCACAATGTTTTAATGCGGCAAAGAGCTCTGGCGAGAGGTCTGAGTTTGAGCGAGTGGGGCTTGAAACCCGTCGATGCAGAATCCTTCGAGGACAGTCTTGAGGCGGAAAGCGAATCGGATATTTTCAATCTTCTGGATTTGAAGTTTGTGCCTCCGGAATTGAGGGAAGGTCTGGGGGAAATCGAAGCGGCTGAAGCATCTGGATTTCCGGAATTGTTGGAAGTCGAGCAGTTGCGAGGGGTATTTCACAATCATACCACTGCCAGCGATGGGCGAGCGACACTGGAAGAAATGACGCAAGCGGCACAAGAGCTGGGTTGGGAGTACTGGGGAGTTGCCGATCATTCTAAAGCGAGCTTTCAAGCCAATGGCTTGGACGAGGATCGTGTTTTGGATCAGATCGAGCGTATTGAAGCGCTCAATGCGTCAAAGAAATTTAGCACGTATGTTTTTACTGGAAACGAGTGCGACATTCTACCGGACGGTTCTCTCGATCTCGATGCGGAGGTATTAATGAAGTTGGACTACGTTGTCGCCTCAGTTCATTCCTCCTTTTCGCAATCGGAGGCGGAAATGACAGAGAGGATAATCAAAGCGATCGAGAATCCCGCGACGACGATGTTGGGACACCTTTCTGGAAGGTTGCTCTTGCGGCGAGAGTCTTACTTGGTAGACACCTTCAAGGTTATTGATGCGGCGATTGCTAATGACGTAGTTATCGAATTGAACGCAAATCCCTACCGGCTTGATATGGATTGGCGCTATTGGAGGAAAGCCGCGGACAAGGGGCTCCTGACGAGTATTAACCCTGATGCGCATGCGACAGAGCATTTCGCTTTTGTGGAAGCGGGTGTAAATGTGGCTCGCAAGGGTTGGCTAACAGAAATGAATGTGATCAATACGAGATCGTTGTCGGAGGTTAAAGAAATTCTTGCCCGAAGGCGCCCTCATCTCGCTTCTTAGGAATATCTAGATGTGCGAGCGTGTGCCATCGTGACTGTCTCAGTATTTAGGAAGTGTGACACCGTGTGAGACAACTTGGCTGGATATTGATGGGGCTCGCAAAGGGAGTAGGATGTAATTGTAGAGATAAATGCCTGGTATACAATAGATAATGAATGCTGAGTCGGTTGTGGTACAAGCCTTGCTAATGGAATGGCATGGGACGCGTACTCGGAATTGATTTAGGTACTACTAACTCCTGCATGGCAGTGATGGATGGCGATGAGCCAGTCGTCGTGCCAAATGCGGAAGGCGCACGCACGACTCCTTCGATCGTTGCGTTTACAAAGACTGGCGAACGGCTAGTCGGCCAAGCGGCCAAGCGCCAGGCAGTAACCAATCCAAAAAACACGATATTCTCGGCTAAACGACTGATCGGTCGCAAGTTTGCTGAAGTTGCTTCGGAAGCAGAGGGAATACCTTTTAAAATAGTGGAAGCGGATAATGGCGATGCCTTTATCGAGTGCCAAGTGGGCGACAAAACAGAGCAGTTCGCTCCCCAGCAAATCGCTTCTTTCGTTCTAGCGAAGCTTAAGGCGGACGCGGAAGCCTATCTGGGCGAGTCGATAACAGAAGCGGTAATAACCGTTCCGGCCTACTTTAACGATAGCCAGCGCCAAGCAACGAAAGACGCGGGCAAGATCGCGGGACTCGATGTCCTTCGCATTATTAATGAGCCGACAGCGGCATCGTTGGCCTACGGTCTAGACAAGAAGAGCGACGAAAAGATCTCAGTCTTCGACTTGGGTGGGGGTACTTTTGACGTATCTATTCTCGAAATTGGCGATGGCGTTTTCGAAGTGAAAGCGACCAACGGCGACACCATGCTTGGAGGTGACAACTGGGACCAGGCGATTATTGATTGGCTGGTAGACGAGTTTAAAAAGGAAAACGGCATCAATCTTAAAGGTGATCCCATGGCGCTACAGCGCCTCAAGGAAGAAGGGGAAAAAGCTAAAATCGCCCTATCCTCTGCGACCACTTACGATGTCAAT
>JAUHWE010000604.1 GCA_030424825.1 Verrucomicrobiia bacterium | reverse complement strand
GACATCTCCACCGACGGGATCATGCTCATCCGTCGCAGAGCAAGGATCGGCGAGGTGATAACGACGCGCTATCTTCATGAATCCGAGTCTACGAGCCACCATCCTGAATTGGGTTTCAGTCTTAGAACGGTCTCCCGAAGCACGATCGAGCACCGGGCTGTCTACGCCGGTACCGCCACCGTTCTCGGTCTCTACCCCGGATCGAATCCTGTACGCGTGACCGATCCTTTCAGCGCCTTGGTTCGCGTAACGGAAACGATCCTAAACGGCACTACAGAGACCTATCAAATCGTTGACGGAGTAGAGACAGAGCTCGAACCCTCCGAACTCGGCCCCTCCACATCAACCTCCATTGAATGGGTAGTGAAAGGAATCGGTGCGGTGCGATTGCTCTTCGCATTCGGCGAATGGCTGGACCCGATAATTAGCAATTCGATTTTCAACAACGGCAGTAATGTCGTGGGCGCTATCTCGCTGGAGGAGCTTATCCCGGAAAGTGATATTTTCTCCGAGCACCTGAGCGCTTCTGGCGGCAATCCGAACGACGCTGCCGACACCCACCTCACAGAGGTCGGTCAAGAAATTATCCTCTGGCCCTTACCGGAAGAGCGAGAGTACGTTTTCGAGGTAGATCCAAAGAGCCAGCTTGAAACTGCGGCGGAGGATGCAGGGCTCGCAGGTGACGAAGCCTTGCCCGAATCGATTCCGCAAAATGACGGCGTGCCGAACATTTTGAAGTTCGCCTTCAACATGGACTTGGCCTCCCCTGATTCACGAACGCTGTCCGCAGAGGGAAAATCCGGACTCCCTGCCATCTCAATCGTCGAAGAAAGCCAAACCAAAAAGCTGCAGTTCGACTTCCTGCGCCGCAAAAACTCGGGCCTTACGTACACGCCTGTATACTCCACCGACCTTGATCCGCAAACTTTCAGCCCTGCGACGGGCGCCGAAATCGTTACCAATGTGGATGCCCTCTTTGACCGAGTGTGTGTTGATATGCCGATCGATTTTTCGGATACGAACGCCTATTTCGGCCGGATCAAAGTCGAGTATTGAAGAGAATTCGTTGAATCCGACTAAAGCTCTGTTAACACGGTTCTGTTCATCTTCACTCGCTTGGCGAAGGGTTTCAGACCTACCGGTTCAATTACAACGCAATGCTAGGTAGAACCAGAAAAGAACCTAAAAGGGTCTTTGGGAGACTGCTTTAAATCGAAAGGTTTTCCCTTTGAGGCGGTATTCGATCGCCGTCTCTGTACAGTGGAGACAAAGGCGTTTGATCCCTTTCGATCGGGCTACCTGCTTGTTTTTGGCAAAATCGCCGTATGTTCGATCGCCCACGATCGGCAGACCGCGTTTGGACGCTTGGATTCGCAGTTGATGCGTTCGCCCGGTCAACGGACTGAGCGTGAGCAGGCTCATGGCCGGGATTCCTGGGATGGGAGCCGATTTGAGGAGTTTCGTTTCCGCAGTGGCGCCACCTCCTGCGGATGCACGAAGCCCGCCCTCCGCCTTTTTTACCGACAATCGGTCTTTCCAGAGATCCCCAGCACGGCTGCGTGCGACTCCAAACACCAACGCTTCATAGACTTTGCGTACCCGCTTTTCCTCGAACGCGTCACGCACGAGGTCTCGCACCACTAGACTGGTTGTCAGCAGCAGCAACCCCGATGTCGCCGAGTCGAGTCGGTTCAGCAGGTAGACGCATTCTCCAGAATCCGATCCTCCCGCCACTCGATACGCCTCGATCTCTTCGTCGTAGGGAGCATTCAACAGACAACGACTCGATTCGCCCTTTCGGTTGGGGTGCGACAATACTCCCGAAGGCTTGTCGACCGCGATCAGGCCATTTTCATCTCGGGTCGCTACCCGTACTCCTTTTCCCCAAGGCAAGGAATCTGCATTCACCGATTCATTCACTTAGTTCGGAACCAAAACCAGCCTCAGGTTTCTTTCAATCCTAAGTCGAAATTAATGCTAGCCAAATCACTCCGCATCCGGCTCAGAGTATCAATAACGCGGACACAGGGTTTCCCTTATTGCAAGTTTTACTGATCCCCAATTAAGCGCTTTTTATCAAATGCTAGCTTGGCTAATGCCTTCCTATAGCTATTTTTTCTCCAATGCCATCTTCCGAAGAGTTTTCCGAATTGTTGCGTGACATCGGCCTCGACACCCTGCAAATCGATCTCAACGACGAGAACGCGTCGCTGGAGAATCTAAAAGTAAGTGATCTTCGCCGAGCCCTGGTTGCAGCGAGTGAATCCGGGCAGGCACTTTCGCTTAAAGAAGGCATGGAGTCGAGTCTCTTGTTCTGGCAGCTGATGGAGTCCCTGCCTGAGCATGTCTTTTTTAAGGACCTCGATAGCCGCTTCATTTGCATCAACCATTCCCTAGCCCGATTTTTCGGACTGAATCACCCAGATGAGGCAATCGGGCGAACCGACTATGATTTCTTTCAGAAAGAATTTGCAAAAGCGAAGTTTGATACGGAGCAACAAATCATCCAATCCGACGAGGGCTGGTACTTCAGAGAAGAACGCGATCTTCAGAGCGACGGCAGCGAAAAATGGGTGCTCACGACAAAACTTCCTCTTCATGACCTTAACGGCGATGTGTGCGGGACATTTGGCGTTTCTAGTGATATCACCCAGCGTAAAATCGCGGAGCAAGAACTAGAGCGGCAGCGTCACTTGATGGAAACCATTGTCGAGATATTGCCTTGCCGCATCTTTGTTCGCGATATCAACGACCGATTCGTCATGATTAACGAGGAATACCGCAAGGCATTCGACCTCGAAACGAGAGAGGAGGTCATCGGCAAAAAGCTTACGGAGATCCGCGACAACGAACAAGCCCACCGTATCGAGGCAATGGATGCCGAAATCCTCAAAACTGGTAAACCCGTCTTAGACGAACTCGAGTTTAACCAGAGCCTACTCGGTAAAGAGCGCTGGGTACTCAATTCTAAAGTTCCTCTCCTCGGGCGAGATGGGCGACCGGAAGGAATTGTGGGCATGACCCACGACATTACGGAACAGAAGAACGCGGAAGAAAAGGCTCATGCGGCAGGAAAGGCACTTGCGAGAAAGAACAAGCAATTCGAGGCCGAATTGCTGGTTGCCCGGCAGCTCCAAGAGCAGCTCATGTCAATGGGTTTCGACAAACAACCCATGTACGTACGAAACGGAAAAACCTGGGAACTCGAAGCATCCTATCTGTATTCGCCGAGCCATCACTTGGCAGGAGACTTCTTTTATCTGGTTCCGATTCCCGACAACAAACTAGGTATCCTTATCTGCGACGTCATGGGCCATGGCATCAAGGCAGCTTTAGTGACAATGCTCATACGTGGTTTGATGCTGGAAACCCCGTTTCTTCTAACCGATCCCGGGAAAGTACTCAAACACCTGAATGACGAGCTGGTCGTACTCGCCGAAGACCCCGAATTCCCACGATTCGTAACCGCTCTCTA
>JAUHWE010000603.1 GCA_030424825.1 Verrucomicrobiia bacterium | reverse complement strand
AACGCCTGTTCATTGCTTAGATCTGCTTCTAGCATTTGGCGAATCGGAAGGGCCCCTTCGGGCTCGGATTCAATAAAGCTAAGCCCAGCTTGTCCTCTCAAGGTAGAGAGGGGGATCGCCCCGAGAGTGGTCATTCGCTCTGCGACTGCATCGAGACTGTCCTTTATGGATTCGTAGCTTTTTTCGAAGAAGGCATGCAGATCGCGATGGCCAGGACCCTCAACGAGCCAGTGATGCTTGAGGTACTGATGAAATTGAACGGACATGCTTGAGACCAGAGGGTCGAGTAAATCCGTTACCTCCTTAGCCGTGACGGTCGGAAGTCCGATTGGGTTGCGTTCAATTTCGTCTACAGTTTGTAGTGGCTGTTTCGTGTTCATGCCGTCTGGCATTGCTAGTACCATGCCAACTTCTAAAATGGCTGAGATCGAGGGGTATGGAGAACCATTCTTTATTTCTTGGGGTATGGGGGCACCGATAGGAATGCAGTTTGCATGATAGACGACCGGCTGACGTGCGCTATGCAATCTCGGCCATCCTGCTGAAAAGCGTGACACCCATTCTATAGGCGTTCGGACTCCATCCCTTTTTCAAGAAGTTCGGCAATCCGATCGGCGTCATAGACGCATCCCGCCCATGAACCTCCGGAAGCGTTTTGCAAGGCTGCCCATAGTCGGGTGTCGGAAGGGACGCGAGGATCGGGTTTCAAAGCCGGATTGATGGGGCGGTCTCCAAGTTCCGCGGCGTCAATCGAAACGATATCGGCAGAACCCTGCAAATGGTTGGTGTCGATTACGATTCGTATGGTATCCCCGTCTAATATACGTCCTATGGGACCTCCCGCCCAAGCTTCGGGGCTAACGTGTCCGATGCACGCGCCGGTTGAGACGCCTGAGAATCGCCCGTCGGTAATCAGTGCGATGCTTTCGCCTCCCTTCATGTGCTTGAGGGCCGAGGTGATCTGATAGGTTTCCGGCATACCGCAACCCGGGCCGATCCCGATCAGAACCATCGTGTCACCTGGCTGAATCTTGCCTGATTTAATGGCCTCGATGGCATCTACTTCGCTCGTCATAACCCGTGCCGGACCTTCATGCCGGTAAAAGCCGTCCTCATCGATTCGATTGGGCGAGATAGCGGTGCTTTTTACTAGGGCTCCCTCTGGGGCTAAGTTGCCTTGCATGAACGTGACCGTACTTGTCAGACCCCGTTGTTTCGCGTTTTCGGGAGACATGATTACTTCGTCCGGATCAATTCCGTCGAGCGATTGTAGCTTCTCTTTCAGGACCTTTCGGCGTTGAGAAGTTTCCCACCAGTCAAGATTTTCTCCCAGAGTGGAACCCGTTACGGTTAGGGCATCCAGTTTTAAAAGCCCCAGTTCCCTCAAGTGTAACATAATTTCGGGCACACCTCCTGCAAGAAAGACTTGTACTGTCGCGAAATGCTGAGGGCCGTTGGGCAACGAGTCGACGATACGGGGTACGGAACGGTTGATGCGGGCCCAGTCTTCGACCGTCGGTTGTCTGAGACCGGCCGCATGGGCGATGGCGGGAATATGCAGGACGAGATTGGTGGAGCCTCCCACCGCTGCGTGTACCACCATGGCGTTGTAGATCGAATCGTCGGTGAGGATGTCTGCGGTTGTCTTCTGTTGCGATTCTAGGGCAATCAATGCTTTGGCGGAGCGCCGGGCCAGATCTTTCCAAATAGGAGCGCCGCTGGGGGAGAGCGCAGCGTGAGGCAGGGTGAGGCCTAACGCTTCCGCGACGACTTGGCTTGTGGCGGCGGTACCCATGAACTGGCATCCGCCCCCGGGAGTGCCGCAAGCTTTGCATCCCATTTCTGCAGCGTATTCGAGATCGACTTCTTGGCGGGCGAATCGGGTAGGAAGCGTTTGCACCTTTCCGGCATCCTCTCCTTCTTCAGCAAGCAGAGTGACTCCTCCGGGTACTAGAATTGTTGGCAGATTTGGAGTTCCCGCCAACGCCATCAGCATCGCAGGAAGACCTTTGTCACAGGTGGCGATGCCTACGACACCTCGACGTGTGGGCAGTGAACGTATTTGCCTCCTAAATACAGTAGCCGCGTCGTTTCGATACGGAAGACTGTCGAGCATTCCGACGGTACCATTCGTCCTTCCATCGCAGGGGTCGCTACAGTAGGCGGCAAAAGGAATCGCTCCCTGTTCCGAGAAAGACCTCGACGCTTCCTCTACCAGCAGCCCGATTTCCCAGTGGCCCGTATGGTATCCGAGCGCTATAGGTGAACCATCTGGCGCTCGCAATCCACCTTGAGTGCTGAGAATGAGAAACTGTTTCCCCAGCAGAAGTTTTGGATCCCAGCCCATGCCTGCGTTCTGCGTCATGCCAAAGAAATCGCCGCTGGCCATTTGCCTCAATTGGTCCACTTGTAGCGGAAGAGACCCTCCTGGGCCTGCGGCATGCGTCTGGAGTTTGTATAGATCCGGGTTGGAAGAATCGAGCAGTTCGCTTAGTGTGAGCATTTGCCTATCCGACTTTATTTCGCGGATAATGCAACTTCGGAATCACTGTGGTTTAGAGCATTCTTTTCTGTTGGCGCCGAAGTCGCTTTACTCCTCGCCTTTCGCTTACACATCAGGATTCCAATCCGATCATCCTCTCTGTCGTAAGGCCGACAGCTTCCCTCAGTCACAAGAGAGCTGATGGATAGATTCAACGTGAAACCCCGATGCCACAATAGGACAACAGTTGGTAGGCTTGCCACTTAGGTGATCCCATTCGCCCCCGCCTTGTCAATCCCTCTAAAGACCGCACCGATTAGAGAAGTGGCGGTTGCTATTACTAGAAGTATGCCAGGAGTCGCTTGTGTATTCGAATGATGGATTTAGCTGATTTCAAGCAGTCAGGTCGAGTAGATGGTTGTGGCAGGAATGATCAGTCCAGAAGTCTCAGCGCACGAATTCCAGCAGGTCCGCGACGGATCTGTGAGATTCGATCGGGTGCCGGAGTTTGGCCCGTTTGCGGATCAAGTAATGATTGCGCCTGCCAACTCGGGTGCGTTTGACAACCTTGGCCTCCTCAAGCTCGGCTACGATCTTCTGGACCGCCCGCTCAGTAATGCCAACCTCGAGAGCAACCTCCCGAAGCAAAACGTCCGGATCACGGTACAAACAAAGGAGCACGTGGGTGTGGTTAGAAAAAAAGGTCCAAGAATCCGATGTTTTGGAAGAGTTTTGCTGGGTCACTAGGGATCGAGCTTTCCCGTTTTCTTTCGGATGTAAACTGTAAATCGTGAATCCTGAATTCCACTTCGTTTATCAGGTTGGTTTGAACTATCCACGTGGAAAGGAGCGTGGGGGTCTCCTCGATGTTGGGGTCACCTTTACCGTCGTTTAACTTTCTCATCAGATTGGCCCAAAGCGTTGGCTTGTTTTGAAAAGGTGTGACCATTTGCGGGGCCAGCGATTGGCACTCTCGAAAAACGCTACTCCACGCTTC
>JAUHWE010000602.1 GCA_030424825.1 Verrucomicrobiia bacterium | reverse complement strand
GGCGGCACTGGGAGAGGGGTCTCCGCTGGGATGGTTGTGGACGCAAATCACCGAACTCGCGCCGAAGCGGATGGCTTCACGGAAAACCTCTCTCGGGTGGACGAGGCTGTTGCTGGCGGTTCCTGAAGTCGCTTCGCAAATGCGCAGCAAACGGTTTTTTCGATTGAGGCAAAGCGTCCAGAATTTTTCCACATCCAGTCCGATAGTGCGGGATCTCATGTATTTGAATACGCGTTTGGGATCGTCGAGAACTGGCAGGTCATCCTCTTCCGAGGCCAGAATACGTCGGCAGACTTCAATGACAACGACCAGTTGGAGCGCCTTTACTTTTCCGATCCCTTTAATCTTCACGAACTCGCCATCACTCCAATTAATCAATTGGGAAAGCGATCCCGCATCCTGCAGCAAGGACGCGGCAACGTTGAGCACATTGTTCCCCTTGCTACCGCTTCGAAGGATCATGGCAATGAGTTCAGCGTCGCTGAGTGCGGAAGCTCCAAGACGTTCAAGACGCTCTTGTGGTCTCTCTGCTTCGGCGATCTCCATCAGTTTAGAGTGCACGGACATAACAGGCTAGGGGAGTTGGGGATTGCAACCCGCTCTAGTTACCGTCGCAAGCGTAACGGAGCGGTTCTGTGAGTTGGGATACTATGTGAAGGCGACTGAACGGTAGCGTGAGAACCCATTCGCATTACGGCAAGCCAAATGAGCGGTGATCATCGAGGCCCATTTGTAGCTCACTCGCTTTAGCGTGAGCCCGCCTTTGGTCTCCTTTTAATCTCACGCTAAAGCGAGTGAGCTACGCGTCTCTTCTAGTTGAAACGACGGACGTATCCGTCGCGGCGCAGGCGGGCAAGCTGGCGGTCCTGGGCCTCTTGGGCCATTTGCGAGACCAGCATGCTGGCAATGTTATCGCGAACCTCCGTCAATGGCGTGTATCCATTATCTCGACGGTCTTGAGCAAATAGAATGAAAACCTTGTTCTTCAATTTGACTGGCTGAGAATACTCGCCGGGCTTCAACTTGAAGGCGATCTCCGCCAATTCGGGGATCAGCGCCTTGCGTTCCACCCAACCCCAGTCACCGCCTTTGTCCTTCTTGGAGTCCTGGCTGTATTTCTTGGCGAGTTCCGCAAAATCGACTCCATCGTCGAGTTGCTTCACGATTTCAGCACCCGTCTGATCCAGCAGTTCCGGGTCTTCATCCGCTAACGCAGCGAGGATAATCAACCTCAAGTGCACCGCTTCGGGCTGGAAGAAGGCGTCCTTGTTTTCATTGTAAAACTCTTCGACTTTGACCGGACTGACGAAGCTTTCCGACTTGGTCATTTTCTGGCGCATGAATCCCACGATCATCTCGTCGCGAATCTCGATATCGTACTCGTCGGGCGTTTTGCCAATGGACTGAAGGTAGGCGAGAAACTTGGATCGGTCCCCGTCGAATTGCTCGATGATCCGTTCATCGACCTCGTTGCGGACGTAGCTGCTGGGTATCTGGCCCTTGTCCTCGTAGAACTGCTTCACGATCAATACGTTATCGGTCAGGGTCTGGATGATCTGGTCCTCAGCTTCGTCGAGCAACTTACTGAATTGGACGGGGTCGCCTTTCGAATCCGCTTGGATCTGGGGAATGTAAGGCATGATCTGACGCCGCACATCATCCGCCGTAATGATCTTTTCTTCCACGATGGCCGCGATCCCATTTGCGTAGCGGGCATTTACCATATTGGCAGCGTCTTCACTGCTGATTTGGGCAAATGACGAGAGAGTCGAAAGGGAGAGTAGGGCAATGGATGCGGATCGAATCATGGTAGGAATTTAGCGATAAAGGATGATCTATGCATTGCTGCGATAATTTCTCAAGAACACAATAATCTCATGCAAGCGTTTGAGCGCATTTTTTGAACTTAGTCTGGGAAAGCGGCTTCCGAGCTTAATAAATGCGTCCGAACCCGGCCGGTTCAGGCGACATTTGAGCCGGTTGCCTTGGGATTCGACTGACAGGATGCTCTTTTGTTCCGCTAGGACACGGATCTCCGCTAGCCGAAGAAGCGCCTCGGTTTCGGGAGGGTGAGGTCCAAATCGGTCCTGCATGTCCTCCCTCAATTCACGGATCCGAGCAGGCGTTTCCGCCATGGCCAAACGGCGGTAAAGATCGATCCGGAGACGGGTTTCCTCGAGGTAGCCGGAGGGCAGACGGGCTTGCATGGGCTCGCATTCGCCCTCCTTCATATCGAGCCGTTTCAGCACGGTGTAGCCGTCCTCGTACCGATTGGTGGACTCGGCCTGTCCTTCGCCCTGGTATATGAAGTCGAGTTTTACGTTGGCCCGAATCGCATGGGCCGTTTCCTCCCCCTTGAGTCGAGAAATGCTTTGCTTGAGCAGCTGACAGTAGAGCTCGAACCCGATTCCAACGATGTGGCCACTCTGTTCGGAACCGAGCAAGTTTCCCGCTCCACGGAGTTCCAGGTCTCTCATCGCAATGCGAAAGCCGGCGCCCAACTGATTGTGCTGCCGAATGGCTTTCAATCGTTTGCGGGCGATATCCATAATTCGCGAATGCTTGTGAAGCAGAAGATAGGCATAGGCCTGGCGTTTGAACCGGCCGACGCGGCCCCGAATCTGATAAAGCTGACCCAGACCGAAGCGGTCCGCTCCTTCGATGATGATCGTATTGCAGTTGGGGATATCCAGTCCCGACTCGATGATGGTGGTACAAACGAGAACCTGGAAACGCTGGTCCACGAAATCGATCATCACTTTCTCGAGGGTCTTTTCATCCATTTGCCCGTGCCCGATGCCAAACGAGATTTCGGGCATCATCTGCTGCAAGCCCAATGCGACGGCATCGATCGTCTGGACACGATTGTGCAGATAGAATACCTGACCCCCTCGGGCGATTTCCTTGCGAATGACCTCGACCACGAGCTTCTCGTCATAGCTTTTCACGATGGTCTGAATCGGTTTCCTCTCGAGCGGCGCGGTTTCGATCACGCTCAATTCCCGAGCTCCGGTAAGGGCCATGTAGAGGGTTCGGGGAATCGGGGTGGCGGACAAAGTCAGAATGTCGATAGTTTCCCGCCATTGTTTGAAACGTTCCTTGTGCTTGACCCCAAATCGCTGTTCCTCGTCCACCACGACAAGTCCTAGGTCCTTAAAGAACACGTCTTTCTGAATGAGCCGATGGGTCCCGATGAGAATGTCGACCCCTCCTTGCTTGGTGGCTTGGAGAATCTGCTTTATCTCCTTGGGGCGACGAAACCGGCTCACCAGTTCGACCACAATCGGGTAGCCTGCCATGCGGTCGCGAAAATTCAGGAAGTGCTGTTGGGCTAAGATCGTTGTGGGCACGAGAATCGCCACTTGCTTGCCATCCATGACCGCCTTGAACGCAGCTCTTATCGCGACTTCGGTTTTTCCGTATCCGACATCTCCACACACCAGACGATCCATCGGCTTGGATTTCTCCATATCCTCCTTG
>JAUHWE010000601.1 GCA_030424825.1 Verrucomicrobiia bacterium | reverse complement strand
GACGTTTATCCTTGGTTCCCTACCCGGGCGTCCGTTGCTAAAAAACAAGGTCTCTAATTCATAGTTAAGCTATCTGGAGTTTGTCTTTGGTCAACGCTTCGCTTGTTGCCCTTGCTGGGCAAATAGGTGCCCCTACGAGCCAAAAGGTTTTTGCTGAACAAACTCATTTCGAACCCACTTCCCGCGCAGCGGGAACATACAGGCCATAGCTTGCCCCGATGAGTCGGTGGTTGGCTGAGCACAGTGAAGACACTAGGCCGCAGGCCGATGACCAACCACCTATCCTGGAATCTCTTTCCACAGTGCACTTTACGCCCAAAAGGATTAAGTGATGTGCCGATTGTAGAGTCGGTTCACTTCCAATTTCATCTTTCGAATTTCAAATACTAGATTCAATCAAATCCTATTGGAGTTTGTCTTTGGTCAACGCTTCGCTTGTTGCCCTTGCTGGGCAAATAGGTGTCCCTGCGGGCCAAAATGCTTTTGCTAAACAAACAGGTTTCCATTCCATTCGAACCCACTTCCCGCGCAGCGGGAACCTATTGGCTGAGCGCAGCGAAGACACTAGGCCGCAGGCCGATGACCCAAATACCATCTTTGGATTTCGATAAACACTTCTCCTTTACTTTGCTCACGAAAGTGCAAACAGCTGCCCCTGCGGGACAGAAGAAATTTTAAGCAGTTAGCGATTGGCAATCAGTTAAAAGTTCACCACCTTAAGCCCTCAGCTTTACACCTAAAATTTTAAGAAATGCAACTCATCGCCTGCCAGTACGATATCCAGTGGGAAAATCGTGAAGCCAATTACCACACCATTCGAAAACTCCTTTCGGAGACTCCAATTAATCCGGGAGCGCTCATTATTCTACCGGAAATGTTCTCGAGCGGTTTTAGCATGAACGTGGACCGAATTGCGGAAAAGGCTCCCTCCTCCGCAGAGAACTTTCTCGCTGAGATCGCTCAGGAATATAAGTCATGGGTCCTGGGCGGCCTCGTTTTCCAATCACCAGATGGCAAAGGCAGCAACGAGCTTTCCGTATTCGATCCTTCCGGACAAGGAATCGGGCACTACCAGAAAAACCATTGTTTCAGCTATACCGGCGAAACCGACTACTACGAATCGGGCGAGGACATTCTTCTTTTTGACTGGCACGGATTCACAGTTTGCCCGTATATCTGCTACGACCTTCGCTTTCCCGAGCTCTTTCGGCGAGGAGTCAAAGCTGGAGCAGATTTATTCCCGGTGATCGCTTCCTGGCCAGCGACACGTGCCGAGCACTGGACGACCCTTCTCAGGGCAAGGGCGATAGAGAACCAAGCAGTTGTCGTCGGCATCAACCGCATTGGAGATGATCCAAAATTCAAATACTCGGGTCAATCCATGATTGTAGATCACATGGGAGTCGAATTGGCAAATGCTGAAGGTACCGAATCCTGTATCTCGGCCAATGTAGACGTGTCCTTTGTCCAAGCTTGGCGAGAAGAATTCAAGGCCTTGAGCGACATGAAACCCTATTAGCGGAACGTCTAATAATTCATCCCGATACCAAACACAGCAAACGTGGGGGCGCTGCTCGTTACCACCACGTGGACAAAGCCTGAGCCACTAGAGCGGTCGCCGCGAGCACCGCCCCTACCGGTTTTCGACTGACGCGAGACATTTTTAGGTAGCGGGCGATCTCCGAGCGCCCACCCGATAGATACGACAATGGGCGCTCGGAGATCGCCCGCTACCTAACACAGCAACATCGCATCGAATCCCGAAAAGGTATCGGGACAAAAAAGCGAACTGGTACAAGAGCGATTCGCCATTAAAATTTGCGAGTAGAGGACGGCGCTTACGGTACTTGGATTTCAAGTACGCCGTCAATCACGTGAATGACCCCGTTTAAGGCCATAATGTCTCCACCGATGACCGTTGCGTCGTCTACCGTGATTGTTCCTCCACTTAACAGCACATCCAATTGACCTCCATCGAGAGAATCCACCGTGGTGGTCACTCCATCCGTTAGGTCCGTCGACAAGACACTGCCCCCTGCAATGTGAGCCAAGAGCAAAGTCGCCAAGTCTTCTGGGGCAAGCGCTTCTATCTCTTCCATTGTGTACACGGATAAGAAAGCCTCGTCAGTCGGGGCGAAAAGCGTGAACGGGCCAGGTCCTTGCAGAATACCTTTCACTTCACCCAGCTCTAAGGCTGCTTTCAAGATCGTGAATTCCTGAGCGAGCTCTCCTCCAGCGGCCTTATTGAGGAAATCCTCAATGCTTTGCTTCTCGATCCCGTAGGTTTCGACAAGAGCGATACCGGCTCCTTGCTCTGAATCCGCGTTCATCGTATAGACGCCGGGACCCAAGGTCATGATTACCGCTGACTCATTATCAAAGGCGGGCGCGTATCCCGTTCCCAGGATCTGAAATTGCTGGCCGGAGTCTTTCCAATCATCGTTTCCGCCGATTAGCTCAGCCTCCTGCAAATCGCCAAACGGCAGCTGGAAGACTTCGAACGAGGTGTCCTTGAGAGAAGCCTGAACGCCAAATCGGGTCATACTTTCGGCGACCATACGAAAAAGAATCGTCTTGGTCTCGCTGAGAGCCAAGCCGCCAATCAGCAAACCGGCCTTGCCGTTGCCAGGGTTCACCATTCCACGTGTCGAGAAATTGACTAGAGCGTCGCTGCTCACTTCCATTGGCAGGAGTTGCCCCCTAAGTTCTCCACTGGGATTCCGTTCCGTGTGAAAATTAAGATAGGCGAAACCCGATAATAATGATTGAAGCGATCCCAATGGGGCACCGTCAACCTCCCCCTCTGCCGGAATGCTCGCGCCCGTCAAACGATAGCTGACAAACTCTCCTAGCACCGCAAAATCCTCAACCACCAACGGCAGAATGACCGGTCCATTTTCGCCAGCCTCACCCATGTGGATATGGGCGGCCGTGATCGGAACCTCGACTCCACTGATGTTTACCGTCAAATCGAACAAACCCGTTTCCGAATCAAGGGTAAGAATCGCTCCACCGATTGAGCCGATCCCTTCCAGTGGCGGATCAACAACCTCTTGTGAGGCGCTGATCGGTCCCCCAAATTTTAGCGTCGCGGCCTGCGAAATGGCCGTCGCGCAAGCCATCACAAATAGGGTCGCCAGTAGAATGCGTGATTGTTTCATATTGTCATCATCGACCGGACGTCTCCTATTGGCGAACCTTTCTTTATGAGTAATAGACCTCATGGGACTAGTTTCCCCTCGATGGGACTTAAGAGACAGTCTAATAAATCAGCATGTGCGTCGCAGCAGGCATTTTTAGCTTCTGGCAAGGCGCAGGCGAGGCGCCAATGCCCGTAGGGCCTTGGTCCTTGGCTGTAACGCAGCCAGGAGGTAAAAAGGACGCTGCCCCGAAGGGGTTTCCGACCAGATGGGCCTGAGCTGCGTTGAGCGCATTGGGGATAGCCATTCCATGGATACCCCCGCAACGCGCACGCCTTGCCC
>JAUHWE010000019.1 GCA_030424825.1 Verrucomicrobiia bacterium | reverse complement strand
CCCGGCGGATGATCAAGGGCGCAGTGGCGTCGGGAGAATCGAAGAAAGTGCTCAAATCAACTCCCAAGGCAGTCGCCACCTTGGACAGATTGGCGATGCTGATGGCGGTTTTCCCGTTTTCTACACGCGACAAGTAAGTGTCCGACAATCCCGATGCCTCGCCCAGTGCCTTGAGGGTCATTCGAGACTCCTTACGCAGGGAAGCGATTTTACGGGCGGCGTTTAGCTCTGCGGTGCTTGGGTTGGAGGCACGTTTCGACATGAGTGCCGATGGTCTTGCGGGGGTGAGGGTGATGCAAGAAATTAATCACGTTTAAAGCAATAAAATGCATAAAACGCAATTATATCTAGACAAGGGAGATCTCGCTGCTTTCAATCGCCTTGTTTCTGAAATGAGCGTTCTAGCAGCCAGTCCCCTAAGCCTGAGAGCGGGCAGCCTTCGCGCGGCGTTTTACCCCGACGCACTCTTCCTCAGGAATGTAGAGCTGGGAGGTGTGGAAGCGCTCCGAGGAGTGTACTGGGCGATGCGCGACCAGAACTGGGGGACTCCCCCGCCTAAGGTTTCCATCACGGACCAATCCATTCGATCCGATTCCTTTGATATCACTCTGGAGGCGATTTGGGAATGGGGAGACCTTCGCTTTGTGGCGACCGGCCTGCTTTCAGGTACGAAGGCGGGTCAGATTCGCTATTCGTTTTCCGGAAAGGCCCGATCGGATTTTCTGAAAAACCGTCTGGGGTTCGTCGTTCTGCACGGGGCGCAGCTAGCGGGCCAAAGGGTGCGCGTGACGCATTTGGATGGCACGGTCGAGGAATCGGCTTTCCCCGATTCGATCTCCCCTCATCAGCCATTTTCTTCCCTTCGGGAAATCCAGCATGAGGTGATTTCTGGATACCGATTGTCTGTCCGCTTTGATGGGGACGTTTTTGAGATGGAGGACCAGCGGAACTGGACCGACGCTTCCTTCAAGACGTATTGCACGCCCTTGGAAAAGCCTTTCCCTGTCCTGCTTCGCAAAGGGGATGCGGTTGAGCAAAGTGTAACGCTACAGATTACAGCCGAGCCCGGTTCTGAAGGAATCGTATCCGAGCCGAGCAACGAGTTCATTCGCGTGACGGCGATTGCGGGAAGCGGGCGCTTCAAGCTTCCCGGGATCGGATTGGAAAAAGCGTGGGGCGACAACGAGCCTTATTCCGAACACGAGATTGAGTTTCTCCGCGACTTGAAACTGAAACGCTTGCGGGTTGAGATTCGTTTCGCTCACGCCGGATGGGAGGCGGATTTGGAAGCGGGCATCCAGTTGGCCCGAGAACTGGGAGTCTCGTTGGAATTGCCGTTGTTTTTGAGTGTCGGTTGCGAGGATGCATTGAAGTCGTTTTTGCATCGACTGGCCGGTGATTCGGTTCCGGTCAGCCTTTGGCTGGTTCTGCATGAGGAGGAGGTCGTGCCGTCTTCGAAATGGGTTCGGTTTGCTGCGGAACGCATTGAGGAATCGGGCTTGGGAGGGCGAATCGCCACGGGAACCAACGCGAACTTTACCGAACTGAATCGCAACCCTCCCGAAGCAGGGCCGTATCATTCTCTCTGCTACGCAATTAATCCGCAGGTACATGCCTTTGACGATCTTTCGATGGTGGAGACGCTGTCCATGCAGGCGGAGACCTTGCGCAATGTCAGGCGGTTGGGACAAGACAAAGTGGGGAGTATTGTTTCGCCGATCACGCTTACCCAGCGATACAATCCGGTGGCTCAGTCCGAAGGGAAGCCCTTTGCCTATTCCGAAACACCCGACCCGCGTCAGAAGACTCGATTCGGAGCGGTGTGGACAGCGGGAAGCATTCTGCATTGCGCGGCTGGTGGGGCCGAAGCAGTGACCTGCGGTAAGACGCGTGGGGAGACCGGTGTGATGAAGGTGGGATCGAACAGCGAGGATGACTTCTATCCTCTGTATCACGTGTTCCGTTTCTTCGGGAATTCGAGTGATCAGTTGGTTCAGCCACTTGCGTCCTCACATCCGTTTAAAGCGGATGCGTTTTGTCTGAGTAATTCAAAAAGAAACGAGTACTTGATTATCAACTACACCAATGTGAGCCAGCGAATCTGTTTGGAACTGGACCCCAGCAAAGCGATGCCAAATGCGGCCTGCAATATCCTAGAGGGGACAGAGACAGCGCTTGAGGTGGACTTTGACCGGAGCGAGGCGACTTTCCGCTGCCCAGGGAGATCGATTCTCCGGCTTTATTAACGAATCTAAAGTATCATGTCATCAACGAACATACGATTTGCAATCATCGGTACTGGATTCTGGGCCCGGTTTCAATTGGCCGCTTGGAAAGAAGTGGCCGGTGTTGAATGCGTGGCCCTGTACAATCGCACTTTGCCGAAGGCAGAGGCTTTGGGGAAGGAGTTCGGCATCACAAGCGTTTACGATGATCTCGACCAGCTCCTGGATGAGCATCCTGTCGATTTTGTGGACATTATCACCGACGTGAATACGCATGAGCAATTCAGCCGGCAATGCGCCCAGCGCGGCATCCCCACTATTTGCCAGAAACCGCTGGCCCCGGATTTGAAGACTGCTCGAGAGCTGGAGGCCTTGTTTCGGGAGAAAGGGCTGCCTTTCTACGTGCACGAGAACTGGCGGTGGCAGGCGCCGATACGGGCTCTGAAGGCGAAGATGGAAGAAGGAGGAATGGGACGCTTTTGGCGAGCCCGCATCCAGTATTGCAACAGCTTTCCCGTTTTTGAGAATCAGCCATTCCTCAAAGAGTTGGAGCAGTTTATTTTGACCGATATCGGTACCCACATTCTAGACACGGCTCGGTTTCTTTTCGGTGAAGCGCGTTCGCTTTACTGTCAGACCCATCAGGTGAATCCGGAGATAAAAGGGGAGGATGCGGCGACCGTGATGATGGAAATGGAGAGCGATCTCTGCCTGACCATTGAAATGAGCTATGCCAGCAAGCTGGAGAATGAGGCCTTCCCTCAAACCTACGTGGTCGTGGAAGGGGAGTCGGGATCGCTAAGCTTGGGGCGGGATTACTGGATTCGTCAGACGGACCATTCGGGAACAAGCGGGGACCAGTGTCCTCCCGTTTCCTACCCGTGGGCAGATCCTGAATACGATCTGGTTCATGACAGTATCGTTTCGTGCAACCGGAACCTGCTGATGGGCCTTCAGGGGAAGGGGAAGGGGAAGGCGGAAACCACTGCGGAGGACAACCTGAAGACGCTGCAACTGGTGTTCGATTGTTATCAATCGGCGGAAAGCGGTCAGGTTATTAACTATTGAAACTGCTATGAGAATTGGACTTTCAACTTATGCTTTGAACTGGGCCTTTGGGGTGCCGGGTTATCCCGTGAAGGAGCCTCTGACCTTGTCGGCCTTTTTGGAGCTTGCGAAGAAATGGGGTTATGAAGGAGTGCAGATTGCGGACAATGCCCCGCTGCTGGACTTGTCTCAGAGCGAGCGGCGGGAGTTGTGGAAACTTGCGAATGAGCTAAACCTGTTTGTTGAAATCGGTGGACGTGGCTTGGAACCTGACAACTTGGAGCGTCATCTGGAAATCGCAGTCGAAGCCGAGTCCCCCGTCCTCCGGTTTGTCATTGATGGCCCCGACTTTGAGCCGTCGGTCGAAGAACTGCCGCGAATACTCGAGCAGGCGGCGGCTCGGTGCGCGGAACGCGGTGTTATTCTAGCCATCGAGAACCATGATCGCTTCCGTGCCGGTCAATTCGCGTCCTGGTTCGATCAGGTCCGCAGTCTTTATTTGGGTTTGTGTTTGGACAGCGTGAATTCCTACGGGTGCGGCGAAGGCTTTCGCGAAACCATCGATGCCTTGGCCCCCTACACGGTGAATTTCCACCTGAAAGACTTTCGGGTTCGCCGACAACCCTATATGCTGGGATTCCTGATTGAGGGGACGGTGGCGGGTGAAGGGATACTGCCGGTGGGGCGGATTCTGGATCAGCTTAGTGAATACGGGAAATGCCAGAGCATCATCGTCGAGCATTGGACGGCTCCGGAAGCGTCCGTGGAAGCGACTGTAAGCAAGGAAATGCAATGGTGCCAATTTGGTATCCAAAATATAAAGCGATTTATTTAGTATCGATTTGGGAGGGGGAAAAGAAGACGCGGGCACCGCTAGTGTGATCACTCACGACTGACAACATGCTCCCATGTCATCTTTTTTTGATTCTTTCCAAGAAGTCGGGCTGAAGGTGCGCCTGGCTGAAGGGCGAAAATATTCCCAGCCAGTGCGACTGTTAAAACTCAAAGTGCTCTAGTTCTGCGGAATTTTCGAAGAAAAAAGCTGTTAAAAGGGGTCAGTGCTTGAATCTCGACAATATAGAAACTATAAGCTTGATTGAGCGTTCCAATGGCGAGGAAGTTGAGATTGGAATACCCTGGCGCGATCTATCATGTGATTAATCGTGGAAACTATCGTTCGTGGGTGTTTGAAAGCGAGGGAGCCAAGAAGTCTTTCCAGAAGGCTCTCTTCGAGACTTGCGAGCGCGCGGGTTGGAAGTTGCACGCCTACGCGATCATGGGAAATCACTACCACCTCGCCGTCGAGACTCCGGAGCCGAACCTGTCGGAAGGAATGAGGTGGCTGCAGAGTGTGTTCGCCTTGAGGTTCAACCGTTTTCGCCGGGAGCATGGGGCGCTTTTCCAAGGGCGGTTCAAGTCGATCGTCGTCGAGGGCTACGAGCAGTTGGGTTGGCTTTGCCATTACATACATTTGAATCCTGTTCGGGCGAAGCTTTGCGAGGTCACCGCGTTGAAGGATCTTGAATATTCCAGCTACTGGTTGCTTCGAAAGAGGCGATTGCGTCCTAAATTCTTGAGCTTTGAGGCGTGCCTGGAAGGCGCGGGCGGTCTTGCGGACGGATCGTATGGATGGAAGAAATACGAGCAGTACCTCGAGTGGCTTTCCGAGGATGTGCCAGGGATGAAGTCCATGAAGTTTGATCGGATGAGCAAGGGGTGGGCTATGGGCAGCAAGGAATTCAAGATCGCCTTGCTCGACGACGAGAAGCGGCTAGCAGCCTCGATCGAGCTCGGTGACTCGGATGCGAGAGAGGCCCGCGAGCTGGCTTGGGAAAAATCGCTTCAAGAGTGTTTGCGAATAGTGGGAAGAACGCCTGGCGCTCCCATTTCGGGACGAAAGTCAGAGGATTGGAAAGTGGCGGTCGCAGGGTACATGAAGCTCAAGCGACTTTGCCGTAATGGCTGGCTCGCCAATCGGCTGGACATGGGCAGCGAGTCAGGAGTGAGCCGCTATGTTTCCCAAATGCAATCGGGGGAGAGGAAGGGGGCGAAAGAGATTTTCGAACAGTTAATCGCAAAGATCAAGCACTGACCCCTTTTTTTGATTCTTGAAAATGTGGGGGTACGACAAAGACATAGGTTACAAACAAACCGGACACATCGGTTACACTTTTCTAGTTTTCATTTAGGGTTCTTTTTGTCGAGTGGTTTCGGATAGTGAGGGGCGATGTAGGCCGTAGGCCGGAATCGGCCCTCACTGTCGTATCTGAGGGTTCCGAGCAGCAGATTGGCGTAGTGCAGTTGGATCGGGCCTTTGCCGGAGTCATGCAATCCCATGCGACAACCAGCGAAGTGTTCACCCACATGATAGTTCTTTCCTTCAAAAGAAATAAAGCCGCTGGTGGACACTGTCTTCAACAGGTAGTCTTTTGGGTAGCGTACTTTGACGTTCTCGCCCATGCGTTTTCTGGAGGGATGGTACACTTCGGCGGGCCTGCGCATATCCAAAGTCTCGTGAGGCCTTTCATAGTTGTAAGTGCGCGCCCAGCGTTGGAAGCGACGCTGCTGAGCCCGTAAGTTTGCCGAAGGTGGTTTCGTCGCTTCCGCTTTAAGATCTCGATGCATGCGCTCATGGGATCCATTGTCTTGCGGGCTGGCAGGACGAGTAAACTCCACTGCGATTCCCTGCTCAATCCACCAGACGCTCAATCGCGAGAGCCGCCCCAGTCCATTAGCCGAGAAGGGGGTTCCGTGATCCACCCGGATGATGCGGGGAAGCCCATAGAGGCGGGCCATGCGCTTGAACCCAAGCCAGGTGGCGCCATACTGCTGACTCGGCATCGCCCGGCAGCCTATCATGTAGTGGCTGTTAAGATCCTTAACCGTCAACGGGTCGCAGCGCGCGCCGTCTCCTAAAAGAAACCATCCTTTGAAGTCGATCGTCCAGACATGGTTGGGATACTCCGCTTGCGTTAGCTCGCACGGTTGAATCGGGTAGGCCCCTGCTCGGCGTTTGCGGGGATTGACCATGCCGTTGCGCTTCAGGATCGCTCCGATTGTACTGCTCGAAGGAGGACTCCCGACCCCGTGCTTCTTAAAAAGCAAATCCCTCAGCTTCTTCGGCCCCCAGGTCGGGTGCCGACGCCGGTCCTGCAGGACAAGTTTTTCGATGGCCCTATCGGTCAGGTTCGCATAGTGCCGCGGGCAACGGCTCAGCTCATGCAACCCGGCCGCTCCGTGCTCCTCGTAGCGGCGAAGGTACTTGTGGCCGGTTTTGCGAGCAATGCCAAAGTCATGACACAATTCGGTAATCGTATATTTTCCGCTTTGGGCTAGGTGAATAAATCGGAGTTTTGTTTCCATTAGGTCTTCAGTTTTCCAAGGCATAATGCCTTATTAACTGTAACCTATGTCTCCGGTCTATCTGTTACCGATGTCTCCGGTCCGTACCGGGTTGTGCAAAGGAGAGACTGCCTCGTGCCGCGCCGCGATAATGGGAAATTAAACTTTTTCAAAAAACCTTTAGTCATTTAGCTATCTCTAGGTAACGTGTTAGTAGTACCTGAAATGTAGATAGTCTATGCCCCTTAAAGATTCAGAGCAAAGTGATTGGTTCGAGACGACCTTGCAACCGCATGAAGCGGAGCTTCAAGCTTGGCTGCGGAACCGATTCCCGTCTGGACTGGATTTTGACGATATTGTTCAAGACGCTTTTGTGTCTGCCTGGAAGGCCTATAAGGAAGGGACATTGAGGTCCCCCAAAGCGTTTCTTTTTGGAGCGGCTCGGAATTTGGCCCTTTATTCCATGCGCTCACGAAAGGTGCGAGGGTATGACAATATGGTGCAAATCGAGGACTGCGACCTGCTGGACGACAAGGCAGGCGTGCAGGAGACGGTTGCCCATAATCAGGAACTGCAGATCCTGACTTTGGCCATTCAGTCCTTGCCGGATCGGTGCCGTCGCATTTTCACGCTTCGAAAGGTCTACGGAATGACTCAACGGGAAATCGCGAAAAAGCTGGATCTGTCACCGCGTACCGTTAACGCGCAGATAACGATTGGACTGCACAAGTGCGCTCTATTTGTAAAAGATTATTGTGGAGAGGGGACAAGATGAACGAGGACGCATTTGAAATGGATCCGACGAAGGAGAATCGGATTAGCCTGGAGGCATCCGCCTGGATCGCCAAGCGTGACGAAGGGTTCACTCCGGAGGAGCAGGATGGTTTTTTCGAATGGCTGGCTCAGGATCGAAGGCACGGGGAAATCTACAATGAGAGATTGGCCTTTTGGGAAAGCATGGACGGCCTTGCAGATTGGCGCCCAGAGCACAGCTCCAACCCGAACGTGGACTTGCTCGCCTATCGAACGCCCAGTAAGTGGAGGAATCGGATTTTTGTCCTAACCGCAATGGCGGCATCGCTGGTTGTGGGAATATTTGTATATAATAATTGGATTCACGAAGAGCAGTTCGAAACTCGAATACTTGCCTTTGGAGGTGCTGAGTCCTACGAAAACCATGTATTGGATGACGGTTCGGTGGTTGAGCTGAATCGGAACGCGGAAGTATCCGTTCAGTATACGCGGGATAAGCGAACGATATTTCTCCACTCGGGTGAAGCCCATTTTATGGTCGCCAAGGATGCTAGTCGTCCGTTTCAAGTCCACGCCGAGGCCGCTATCGTCGAAGCGACCGGAACCGCGTTTAATGTTGCGCTCGAAGAAAGCGGAGTCGAGGTACTTGTGACGGAAGGACGCGTGCGGATTGATGCGCCCTTGATGGTGACGAGTCAGGTCGACGACAGTTTTATCAAGCATCCTGCTCAAGAGCTAGTAGAGGGACAGCGTTCGATGATTGCTTCGTCTTCGGAGTTTGGCCCCCCGTTGATTACTACGGTTTCTGTTGAGGAGATCGACGAACGACTTTCCTGGAAAGGCGAAATCCTCGATTTCACCGAGGTTCCCCTGTCGGAAGTGGCGGAGGAATTCAATCGGCGAAACCGGACGAAGATCGAGATTGCCGAGCCTAATTTGCGTGAGATGAAAATCACTGCCAAGCTGCGCTCCAACAACCTGGATGGATTTATCAAGCTGCTAGACGTGGCAATGAATGTGTCTGCGGACCGCGACGAGAAATTCAGGATATTGTTGCGGAATAAGGCGCTCTAGCCGCCAAAACGGATTGTGCCTTTTTATTTGTATTCAGTTCTTGAAGATTTTTCCCTGAACATTTAGTCAATTAGTTATACACGGGTAACTAAGAAAGCGAACAATCGCTTTCATGTATTGCCCACCCCTCACTTATCAAAACAATAATGCAAGGTTCTCGCTGCGGTCGCGGCGCGTACATTGTCTTCGTGATCGTTTGTTTCGCGTGGGCAGCGACCTTGCGGGCTCAATCAGAGCCGCTGGATTTCGATATCGAAGAGGGCGATGCCATATTGAAACTGAAAGAAGCCGCCTACCAGGCGGATGTGGAGTTGCTGTTCGCCTTGGGGATCCCCTCGGGTATTCAAACCAACGCGATCAAAGGCCGTTTCGCGATCGGAGAAGCGCTGGACTTGATGCTGGAGGGCACCCCTTTAAAGGCCGCCCCGGTTAGCGGAGGCGAAGCTTTTGGAATTATGAACCGGGCGAAGAAAGGAGGTGATGACCCCGAACGCTCACAAAACGAACCAACAACGATAGAACAAACTGAAACCCAAATGAATTTAAAAGATACCAGTAATAAGAAAAAAACAAGAGGCCTGTTCAAAGGCTTGCTTGCGCTCGCTGTCGCGAGTGCTCCGGATGCCATAGCACAAGAAAGTGGAGAACAGGTCTACGAGCTATCGCCATTTTCAGTCGACGCATCAAATGATGCTAGATACCGGGCAACCAATACATTAGCGGGAACGCGTATTCGTTCAGAGCTGAAGGATGTAGGTGCGTCAATATCTGTAGTCACTAAGGAATTTCTTGAAGATACGGGTTCTAAAGATGCAGAAGATTTACTAATTTATGTGGCAGGCGCGGAAGTCGCCGGTTTAGGTGGAAATTTTGGAAGTGGACAGCAGACTGCAGGTGGACACACTACCGAGAGCGTCGACCGTTCTTCTTCGTCCCCAACGCGTATTAGAGGATTGTCAGGTGCTGATCAGACACGGGACTATTTTCTAACAGCGATTCCCTTCGACTCATACAATACGTCTCGAGTTACGGTAAGCAGAGGGCCTAACGCTGTTTTGTTTGGATTGGGTAGCCCCGGTGGTGTAGTTGAAAATTCACTAGTGAAACCGAGCTTTAAGGATTCTAACAACATAGAACTTTCTTATGGGAGGTTTGGCAGCACGCGAATGACGTTTGATTTGGATCGCGTACTGTTTGGGGGTAAGGTCGGAGTACGCGTAGCTGGCCTTCACGATGATGAGAAGTTCCAGCAGAAGCCTGCGTTTCAGAGAGATGATCGGATTTTTGGGGCATTCACCTGGAAACTCTTTGATGGCGACATGAGTAATACGACGCTGCGAGGACATGTTGAAATTGGTGAGAGTGATTCGAATCGTCCTCGCTTGTCTCCTCCTAATGGGGCTTTGGAAACGTGGTGGTTGAACGGTAAGCCCACAATCGATTATCGGACGGATTGGCGAGACCAAGATCGTACGGTGTTTAGTATACCTGGAGCGGGCATCACTCACCTGATGGCAATCTATAATGAAGCAGATGCAATCGCCCCTGGGGGTGCTGGAGTGCCTGAGGCGTTTGTTGCTTTAACAAGCTCCCCGCTTATGACGGATCCGGTTGATCCTGAATTACAGGCATTGTTAGCGGCGGGTGGTCGAGGAGATTACTATGCGTCATTTCGAGGTGTCGCGAGTTTTCAAGACTGGGCTGTTGGTCGAAATGGCTACGCTGGAAACATCCCAATCGAAGAAGGAGGCCCCTTCTTTGTTGATAAACATATAACTGATCCTACTGTTTTTGATTTTTACAACAAACTTTTAGACGGCCCTCTGAAAAGCGAGTACTATGATTTTGAGGCTTATAATGTTGCACTTGAGCAGCAGTTGTTCGAAGGGAATCTTGGATTCGAGCTCGCTTTTGATAAGCAAACTTTTGAGAGTGGCTATTGGCGTGCCTTTTCAGGTGATGACGCCTACAACATTCAAATCGACCCAAATACTCACTTTCCGCACGGAGAGCCAAATCCCAATTTTGGTCGTCCCTATGTAAATGGAGTTCCGTTTGCCAATGAAAACGAGAGCGAGCGCGATTCGATTCGTGCGACGGCTTTTGCTAGAATCGATTTTAGAGAAAAGCTTAACGATGGCTTCTTAGGCAAATTCTTGGGCCAGCATAATGTAACTGGATTGTTTAACAAGCAGACTATCGATCTAAATGGATTATCGTTTAAAGCAAACTCACCGAGTGTGGAATACTTTCAGAGGCACAAGAACACGTCAAATATTGTGGATGGTCTGCATGCCGGATTGGCAACCCTTTATTATCTAGGCCCATCGTTAGCAGACGCGCCATCATTGAGTGGAGCCAGTTTGCCGAATATACAAACCACAACTCATACGCCAAGTTCTATAACCGCTCGTGTTTGGGATCCACCTACTCAACAATTCGTGACGACCAATGTAAATACGATGAGCTATCTGGATGGGGACCGTCTAGGTTTAGTGAGTGGTGCCAGTAAGAATCGAACTGAAGTGGATTCCACGGCATTTGTGTGGCAAGGACACTTTTGGGAGAACATGTTGGTGGGAACCGTTGGCTGGCGAAAAGATGAGTCAGAAGCCTTTACTGCTCCTGCTCCTCCAAGGGCTTCAGACAATCATTTTCTAATCGACGATCCAAGCTTTGTTCTTGGTTCGAATCCGATTGGTATAGCTGAAAAAGAGACATGGACTTATAGTGGTGTCTTGCATCTCCCTAGGGCGATCAACGAGCTTTTTGGAAATGGAACCGAGGTGAGCTTGTTTTATAGCGAATCGGAAAATTTTGAGCCCGCAGCTGCTAGGTTTAACGCGATGGGTCGGGCGCTTCCTTCGCCTACTGGAGTAACCGAAGATAAGGGAATTCTTTTCTCTTTTCTCAATGGAAAGTTGAATGCAAAATTGAATTGGTTCGAAACCGCTCAAACGAATTTGACCAACAGTCAGATTCCAGTGAATAATATCATACGCGACATCGACCGGCAATTCTATGAGGCGAATATTCGGGGAATCAATGATGATATTCCCGATCAAGTAGCTGCATTTACATTGGCCCCTCAGGAAATACTCGATTTTTATGGGTGGGAAGTACTTGATGAGGGCGATAACGATCCGTCGAATGATACCGTTGTCACGAGACCTCAAGGTAATATTGCAGCAGTGACCAACCGATTGACAGAGGGTTTTGAGTTCGAACTCTCTTACAATCCAACTGAGAACTGGATGATTGTATTTAATGCTAGCAAGGCGGAAGCATCCCAGACTGGTATCGACGAAGGGGTGGTAGAACTTTTGGCCTTGCGTGAACCAGCTTGGCAGGCTGCTCCTGACATTAACGATCCTGGCAATAACTTTACGTTGTCAGAAAAATCTCGAGACGCTTTTTATAAACCTTGGAATGTTGCGCTTCTCTCTGACGGTACTCCAGTTTCGGAATTAAGAAAGTGGCGCTGGAACTTAGTCTCAAACTATCAGTTTAAAGAGGAGTCGTTGTTGGAAGGCGTCAATGTTGGGGTTGCAGGACGATGGCAGGATAAAGTGGCTATTGGCTTGCCAGTTGCGTATAGCGATGTACTTGAGGCCTATGCATTGGATCCTTCGAATCCATTATATGGTGATAGTGAATTCAATGCTGACGCTTGGATTGGGTATGGCAGACCGCTATGGGATGATCGGGTTGATTGGAAGTTGCAGCTTAATATAAGAAACCTTATTGGAGAAAAAGATATTATACCGATAGCTGTATCTCCGAACGGAACTATACTAAACACTCGAATTCCTCAAGGCACTATCTGGGAGTTATCATCACGATTTAGTTTCTGAGTAGGATTTGGAGATTAGAGTTTCGAGATTTGGAAGTGTGATGGCGGTAGCCTTTCGTTGCGATATCATGAGGTATTACATTAAAGCTTTGATGTGTTCAGTGTTGTGCATGTTTATATTAACTAGTGTATCCCATGCTGACCGTATCAATCATGCTATCGAAGTTCTAGAGGGGGAACGGGTGGCATTCGGAATCTTTTCCGGTGACCGATCATTCGAGAATGCCCGTTCTCTTTCTAGAACGCTTCTGGATTTCGTTATCGTAGACATGGAGCACAAGCCTTATGACGTAGAAGTGCTCCAAACGTTTCTGCTCCGCATGACAGACAAGAGAGCAATTGCGGATTCGGGATCAGTGAAGATGCGAACAACACCGATAGTTCGTATTCCTGCGAACGGTAGGGAGTTGAGCCAGTTTCTTGTAAAACAAGTACTAGATGTAGGAGCATTTGGTGTCGTCCTGCCGATGATCGAGAATCGTGAAGAAGCAGAAAATGCGATATCATCGCTCCGCTTTCCCCAAGTAAAAGGGTCGAAGGAGGGCGGGCCCGTAGGGCAGCGTGGAATTTCGCCTGATCAGGCTGCGTGGTATTGGGGTATGAGTCGAAATGAGTACGTGAGTAGGGCAGACGTTTGGCCACTCGATACAAAGGGAGAACTCTTGGCTATCATACAGATTGAAACCGCAAAGGGACTCTTCAATCATGAGGAGATAATTTCGACGCCAGGAGTAGGGGCTATCTTTATCGGACCTACTGATTTGAGTGCTAGTTTAGGGTTGACTAGGGATGATCCCGAGGTGGAGCAAGCTATCCAAACGATCTTAAAAACCTGTACAGAGTATGGTGTTCCCTGTGGTGTGACCGCCGACGCGAATAGTGTTCAGACTCGAGTCGAGCAAGGTTTCAGGATCGTTACGGTTGGAATGGATTCTGGTGTTTCCGCACCGGTTCAAAAGGCTATGGACATTGGCAGGAAAGCTGCCGGGAGAAAAGTAGAGCATTGAAAATTGGAGACAGCGCAGGGTATAGGAATGCGTAATCGAATGCCTAATATATAATGAATGTGAAAACGCACAAGCTATTTGGTCGTATACAATTTTATATTGTATTGCATTTGGCATTGCTGGTTCTTTGGATGCCTCGAGAAGTTGGTGCCGATTCGCTGCGTGTGACGCAGTGGGACTTCGAAATGGAGGAAATCGAACCCATGACTGCTCATGGCGATGTAGTTCGAGATCAACCAGGTCCGCGGCCGCCGGAGTTTCCTAATTTCAATATCGAAAATACAGCGATTTACCTAAAAGGTAAGGGTTCCCGAATTGAGATACCTGATGCTGGAGTCCATAGTAGCTTCGATTTTAAAAATGGAGATTCAGTTACGATGGAGGCTTGGGTCAACGTTGAATCACTTCGTTCTGGCCAATTTGTTTATATAATTGGGAAAGGCCGGACCCATTCGCCGCACTTTTCTAAGGAGAATCAGAATTGGTCGATGCGTCTCGTAGGTGAAAAGGATGACTTTGCCCATATCAGTTTTCTATTTACTAGCATATCGCCACTCGGCGAAGCTAATTGGCACCGATGGACTTCAGAAGCAACATTCGAAATAGCTAGTGGCTGGCACCACATCGCTGTAGCTTATGAGTTTGGTAAGCCAGACAGCATATGTGGATGGATTGATGGTCGCTCTACAAAGGGGTTTTGGGATCTAAGTGGACCTACGTTTGATCCTCCTGTTGTAGACAATGACGACGTATGGATCGGATCTTCGTCAGGCGGTAGTGTAGCGAACAGCTTTCAAGGGTCACTTGACGCAGTAGCGATTCACCGAGGTATATTATCCGATGAAGTGATTGCGAATAGATTTCAGAGAGAAGGGGGTTCGCAGGGTGTTGTGGTGGAGTCAATGGAGATGCCTGTTTTGGGTGATATCGATCCCGGTAAGACAATTGTTACCATTGGTGAGGGATTAAAGGATTATCGGCGTTGGCCTTCTTTAGAAGAGATTCCTGCCGTGGCAATGAGTTGGGAGGGGGAGTCCTTTCTTTTGCCTCGAGTTCCATTGAGATTTGATGATTGGGGTATTCGTTCGACCTGGAAGCCACCGATTCTGATTCGGATTGCAAGTGATGTCGCTTTACCGAACGGAGAGCATCGATTCCTTTTGCGTGCACGAGCCTTGGCACGTTTGTGGATTGACGGGGAATTGGTTGCTGAAACAAAACCGGCGACTGGTCGCCGGTCAGATGGACGCGATCCTGTTACTCCTTTGGCAGAACCGCCTCGTTCCGGAGTAAGGGTGAAGGGTTATCATCAGCAGGAGGTTTTTGGTTCAATGGAGATCCCGTCCGGAAGATCAACATCCAGGGTTGTGTTAGAGCTAATAGCCGGGGGAAAAAACCAACGAAATGATACGGGAGAAGTTGTTGTTGCGATAGAATCAACAGATGGGTGCCAGTATACTATTCTTGGCCCCAAGGGTCTTCCAGGGATTCCCCTGACGGACGTGTCAGTGGAGCCTGTGCTTGCGAAGATTGAGCGTTCACTCTCTGAATTTGACGATTTCAACCGAAGAACTTCAGCAAAGTCGCGGAATCGCTTCTGGAATGAGCGTCATGCGATTGCCAAAGACTGGGTTAAGCGAAACCCAGCTCCTCAGCCGCCAAGAAAAGGACATCCTATTGACGCTTTTATTGACACGAAAATTGAGAAAACGCTTGCAGCCAATACTGCTTTGTTGAGCGAAAAAGGAAAGAATTTTCATCAAAATGTAATGCCTATTCTCCGTGAGTCCTGCTACCGCTGTCATGGAGAAAAGGAAAAAGGTGGTCTTAGATTGGATTCGCTGGAATCGGCCTTGCGTGGGGGTGATTCCGAGTTGGCGGCTGTCGTTCCCGGGGATCCCGAGGCCAGTGAAATGGTAGCGGTTATTCGTGAGGAAGATGAAGACTTTCGCATGCCTCCAACCGGCGATCCGCTGACTGAAGAGCAGATTGTGAGTATTGAGAACTGGATTCGTGAGGGGGCCCCTTGGCCTGAGCCTCCAATATCTTCCGAGAAATTGACTAAGACAGCTCTTACGCCCGATGAGTCCTTTCTTCGTCGAGTCTATTTGGATACAGTTGGCGTACCGCCAGAGGCAGACGAGGTTCGAGCTTTTCTCGCCGACGAGTCACTCGACAAAAGGGCACGAATCATTGACCGACTACTCGCTAATGAGCGTAGCGTCGATCATGCCATGTCAGAATGGATGGACGTTTTAGCGGAGAATCCTACCTTGATAAATCAATCCCTGAACAGCACTGGGCCGTTCCGCTGGTTTCTTCATGATTCACTAATCGACCGCAAAGCGATCGATCGTATGATAACTGAGCTGTTAATGATGAGGGGTGATGCCGCTCAGGGCGGTAGCTCCGGTTTCTCCCTCGCAGCCGAGAATGATGCGCCGTTCGCAGAAAAGGGTAATATTATTGCCTCTGGATTTCTCGGGATCGAGCTGAAATGTGCTCGCTGTCATGATTCGCCCTACCATAGCACTACGCAGAAAGATTTATTTTCCTTGGCTGCGATGCTAGAGCGCAAGACGGTAACGGTTCCAAAAACTAGTCGAGTTCCCGCTGCCTTCTTTGAGGAAAAGGGGCGTAACTCCCTCATTCGAGCTACGCTTAAACCAGATGAGCCTGTGGCGCCTGAGTGGCCTTTCGCTGCCGAAACTGGAGTGAGGGATGGCGCTGGTCTTGATAACCTCTTGGAGAATCCGATGGATTCGCGCGAGCGACTGGCAGCCTTGATTACATCTCCAGAAAACCAACGTTTCTCTCGGGTTATTGTAAATCGTGTGTGGAGACGCCTTATGGGAGCTGGGTTCGTTGAACCAGTTTACGATTGGGAAGGAAGTGATCCCAGTCACCCCGAGCTTCTGGATTGGTTGGCCAAGGAATTGGTGTTCCATAACTACAATCTTAATCATGTTACGAGGCTCATCCTCACATCCGAAGCTTATCAACGTGAGGCTGGTGATCTTGAGCTCGCTTCAATTGATGCGAGGGAGCGATTGTTTGCCTCTCCGAGCCGTCGTCGGCTCACTGCGGAACAAATTGTGGATTCTTTGCATACTGCAGTTGGGGCTTCTATTGATTCAGAAAAGCTGACGCTCGTCCATGATGGGACTCACACCCTTCGAAGCAGACAGGACCTGGGAACTCCTACCAGAGCATGGATGTTCACAAGCCTGAACAATGAACGTGATCGACCGAGTTTGGCACTTCCTAGGGCGCAGACTACAGTGGACGTATTGAAGGCCTTCGGTTGGACCGGCTCTCGACAAAAGCCAACTTTTGAGCGTACCACTGATCCAAATGTTCTGCAGCCCGGTATTTTGGCTAATGGTCTGCTCACTCAAAATTTATCGCGGGCTGCCCAGGGAAGTGAGCTTGCAGAATTAGCGGTTAATGCATCTTCACCTATGGAATTGCTCGAGGAGCTTTTCTTGCGTTTCCTTGGGCGTTTGCCGAATCAAGCCGAAAGCGATGTGATTATCGATGTTTTAAACAACGGATTCGAAGAGCGATTGATGCCCCCAGATTGGGTAGAGCCGATTCCTGAACCTGAGCCTCTTCCTTTGGTAACGTGGCTCAACCATGTTAGTCCGCAGGCGAATCTAATCCAACTTGAAATCGAGAAACGAGTTGAGCAAGGTCCACGTCCTGATCCGCGGTTACATCACACTTGGCGGGAAGTCTATGAAGATGTAGTCTGGAACCTAATGAATGTTAGCGAGTTTGTTTGGATCCCCTAGTCAAAACTCAAAACTACTTAATATGAAAAGTCTTACTTCACGTAATATTAGTCGCCGCCGGTTTCTCGAAGCAAGTGCATTTGGTGCCGGAAGTCTTTTACTTCCTAATTCGCTTCGCGGCGAATCGGTTTCTCCGTTGATTAGAGGTAAAGCCGAACACGTCATCTCGATCTGGTTAGGTGGGGGTATGGCTCAAATCGATACATTCGATCCCAAGGGTAAGGGCGACCCTAAGTTAAGTAAAGCCGGGTCGTATTACGATTCCATTGAAACTGCAGTGCCAGGTATGCGTGTTTGCGAGCATCTCTCGAAATTGGCACCACTCATGGAGCGCGTGACTGCGA
>JAUHWE010000600.1 GCA_030424825.1 Verrucomicrobiia bacterium | reverse complement strand
ACCGGCGGCGCTGGAGAACCTCTTCAGGCACAGCCTCTACGACAAGAGGAGAAGGCTGAACTCGCGGCAGATCCTCGATTCCATGTTAGCTTGACGCGTATGATCGTTGATCGCGTCCCCCCTATAGACACATCCCCGTCGCCGCGATCGGCTAGTCACGGCGTCGGATGATTGCGTCCCCCGCTCACAGCTACTAAATTATCGGGATATCAAAAAGCACGGTCTGACCCCAAGGGACCTTCCTCCAGATCCGGGAGCTCCGTAATGATCTGCTTACCATTTTTGGTTGAAAATTAGACTGTCATTTATCATACACTTAACTCGCGAGTGTTTATTTTACCCCATTCTTTTTATGAATCCTTTCCAACGTGTGGTTTTATCGTTCTGTTCCGCTGTCGGTTTTCTTGTTGCCGTTGCGGCTGCGGAACCCATTCGGCTCTTCTATAGTGTAGGTCCAACGACCTTTGAAGTGAAATCATTCGACAATGGCATACCCGTTTTGGATACGCCGATAGACACTGACATCGAGCGGAATCGTTTCGAAGGGGATTGGTCCTATCTAGGCGAACTTCCAGTGGATTCTGAATTCATGTCAATGGTAACTCAGTACAATATTGGAAAGAGTCCAAAACTATATACCAATCGAGAGGATCCGTCAGCATACAGCGTTCGATTTAGATTTCCGGAAGATTTGGAGGGAAAGACTAATGCGAGTGATGGAGACTTGGCGGTGTTTGGCTGGCTGGTTGATGAGGAGTTGAGATCCGTTGTAGTGGTGCCTCTTAAGGAATCTCAGCGAATCAAGGCTGAATCCCGACTAGCGGGGATGAAAATTGATCCAGGAGGAAGGTTGGTTGCTTGGCTCATAGATGAAGCCGGGGAACTGAAACCTTTCGACAAAGGAAATGAAAACGTGGCGGACAGTCTGCGACTAGCGGCGTTGAACGGAGATGTGGATGTGCTTTCTCAAATGATTGATGAAACGCCGAAACTGTTGAAGTACAAGGATAAGAATGACCGGACACTAATGATGTACGCGGCAAATGGTGGGAGGTCTAATGTAGTGGAATATTTGATAGAGAAAGGCGCCGATCCATTTGATGAGGACAAGTCAATGACAAATGTATTGGACATCGCCGGCGAAGGAGGGTGGATGGATATAGTCAAGGTCATTGCCACTGGAGACGCTAAAAGCTCGAAGCAGAAACTTCATTATTCACTTGGGGCACTTAATGCTTATAACAATGGCCACCAAGAAATTGCCATATATTTAATGGATTTGGGAGCCCGCTTGAATATAGACAAAAAATCAGCGCCGGAGAAAGTGCTAGCGTTGTTGGCAAATGAGCGTGTTGAACTGGCGCGTTGGGTACAGGAAAAATACAAGGTCAAAGGTTCGTATTCAGAGAATGGAATCAATTTCATGCACGCGGTTGCGGGTTATGCGGATGCGGAGCTTCTTGAAGCCGTAAAAGCCGGTGGCGCATCGGTAACCATGGTTTCATCGAAGGGAATTACTCCCTTGCTGGTGGCTTGCGGAGTTGGAAATCGCAACGCCATCTGCTGGCTGATGGAGAATGGAGGCGCTACGGAAGAAAGTGAAAACTACGATCCAGTGCTGTATGCCATTCGCAAAGGTGCTCCGGAATCGGTGAGCTGTCTTATCGATTATGGCGTGAGTGTGAATAAGGAGGAGAGAGAAGGCATTTCGCCGCTCATGCTGGCGGTTAGCCTAGGAGAAAGGGAAATTTCGGAGACCTTGCTGGAAGCAGGTGGCTTGTGGCTTTTCGAAAGCAAATACAATCACTATTCATTGCAAAAAGCGATCCGTTTGAATTCTTCGTTGTTAATGGAGGGACTCTTCGAACAAGGTCTTTCACCCGACCATACGTTTCCGAGTGGAATAGGGCTAGACGAATTTGCCGCGTTTTACGATTCGGATGAGATTCTGAAATTGCTTGAGCGACGTTCGAGTGACAATGAAATCAAGTTGGTCGGCACAAAGGAGTTGGCGGTAAAGCCAGAGTTCTCTTATCGAACGGCGATCGAGTATCCTGTCGATTTACAGGAAAAATATGGAGATGTAGATGTGTCCCTGAAGGTGGGAATTGTGAGTAGTGGTGATATAGTTGCCGTGGAAATTGGCGAGGAGGTGCCAAATGAGATCAGAAAAAGTTTTGAAAGTACGATCTTGTCTTGGAAATTCAAGGCGCTCGAAATGGACGATAGCCAACTCTTGGCAGAAGTGAAATTCAAGATTCCACTTAGGATATCTTTTCGCGAGGAGGATGTTTTCACTATCAACAACGTGCATGAGCTGCCAAGAGCGCTGCACCAAGTGCATCCGAACTATCCCTTTGAGCTGAAGATGGCCAACGTTCGAGGATTTGTCGATTTAGACTGGGTGATTGATACAGAGGGGATCGTGCGGCGTCCTAAAGTGGTTAAGTCTTCGCACCCGGCATTCAATGAGCCGGCGATCGAATCGATAAAAAGATCTAAATGGGAACCAGCGAAGATCGACGGCGAGCCTGTTGCCGTTCGAGTCACTCAAAGGATGGTTTTCAATCCGTGATTGATTCGAGCACAGTTACCTAACGAGTGAGAGAGAGGCAATAGACAATTGCGCTTCCTTTCTCCCCTCATAGGTCAGATAGCTGCTAACTAGCAATTGCAATATTGAATGCAGCACCACATGAGATAGCTCAATACCCAGCAATTTGTTTGTCGGCTGGTTGCGTCGTAGGGTTTCAATATCATCTCCCCTGAGCTCCTCCGATCGTCTATATTTACGGAGGTTTGAGAATAAGGTAGACCTATTGTTTTGGAGGGTAGGGTGCGTGTATCTTATCGCCTGAATCTCGGCGGCGAAATGACACGAAAAAGAGCTCCTCGAAAGGAGCTCCAAATTTATATAAATACTCCCGTAGCGACGCTAGAATTGATAGGAAATCGTCGTGCCGAATTGTATTGGGTCAGCGAGGGTTTCGTAGCGACGATCTCCTTCTCCGTTGTCGAAGAAGAACACGCGGCTCGCGTATTTTTCGTCGAGCAGATTCTTCGACCATACTGAGACGCGCCAGTTTTCGTACTGGTAACCCGCGGAGGCGTTTACGATGGCGACCGCATCGCGTTTCTGGATGTGGCTATTGGATTCGAAGTAGGAATCACTTCCTGCCAATGCGACAGTTCCGAAGAATCCGGAATCCGCATCGTAATTGAGGCGAAGATTGTAGTTGAAGCTAGGCGCATTTGAGAGTTCACGCTCAGGCACGAGACCTCCTGGATCCGTATACGATCCTCTGTCGGCATCCAGAAATCCGATACCAGCGTCGATTCTCCAAGCTTCGCCGATTTGCCACTGCAGCTCGGCCTCTGCTCCTAAATGCGTGGCGTTGTCGCCATTTACCGTTAAATAGCGAAAGAATCCTCCTGCACCTACGGAGTCGCGGAGTTGAGCGTTATCGCGACTGAGATCGAAGGCGGTAAATTGTCCGGTCAATCGTTGCTCTACCC
>JAUHWE010000599.1 GCA_030424825.1 Verrucomicrobiia bacterium | reverse complement strand
GACTTGCCGCATCCTCGCCTTGAGGATTCAATAGGGACTCCTTTTCCGCCTTCTCTCGCAATTCGCGGAGATACGGAAACGTGCGTTCCATGATATTCTGTGGATAGAGCGGTTCCATGCTCGAAGTTAGTAGATTCCATTCATCTAGACACTATTCGCGATTAAACGCTCCCATCGGCCCTCAACACGAAACCTTTACACAGGGCTGTACGAAATATTGATCAATCAATTGTAAAGCTATTAACCTACTTATAAACAAAGGTTTAAGTCGCAATAAAATGAGCGTTTTCCTACCCATTTTGACAGTAAATGCACCCTTATAGGAATCAGCCTATTCCAAATTGAGCTTTCTAACCTACTGGTAAAATACTAGACAAATTTCGCAACCAACGACCACAATTCGACCGATGAACGCTTTAGATCGATACCGTACGGGCAATGAATGAGCAAGCCTCCGATTTTCCTCAGAGATACTTGAGTAAGCCAGAAATGAATACAACGCACCTCCACCGAATCGATCAAAAAAATCCCGATTACAATCTTCTGCTATTGCGAATCCACAAATAGTCTTCCAATTTAAAATGGTGCGAGACAATAAAATGACGGCCAGCGAAAAAGTCGCTCTTCTAAGTCTGTTAGAAGATCCCAGCCCCGTTGTCCGCAAAGAGCTCCTCAAGATTCTCAATGCCATGGGCCCCTATGGCCTCGAAATTCTAAGCGAAGCCGCCCAAAGCTCAAATCGCCTCTTGGGCTGGTACGCAGGGTCCTACCTTTCCGAACTCCAGTCGGTCGATCCCGTTGAAGAACTAAGGGCGTTTATTCGATCTGGAAAATATGAATTGGAAACGGGCTGGATGATGATTAGCCGCGTCGCCCACCCGGCCTTGGATATT
Organism: Verrucomicrobiia bacterium; assembly: GCA_030424825.1. Lineage (GTDB taxonomy): Bacteria > Verrucomicrobiota > Verrucomicrobiia > Opitutales > Opitutaceae > Pelagisphaera. The sequence continues at coordinate 2,633 of JAUHWE010000599.1, read as the reverse complement.
GGCGGCATTTGCGACCAACTAGATGCCTACGCATCGCGCTGCAAAGAACTCATCGTGCAACCCGCCTCTTCCCGAGACCATTGTGCAATCATCAATCGGGTCCTTTTTCATGAAGCGGGCTTTCGCGGAAACTCAGACCGGTACACGGATCCGAACAACAGTTTTATAGATTCCGTCCTTCAGTTCAAAAGGGGACTTCCGATCACGCTCTCAATCCTCTACCTCCTTGTTGCCGATCGGCTCAGTCTGAGAATTGCCCCGATTAGTGCTCCGGGTCACTTCGTGGTCGGTTGCTTCGAAGAAACCGCCCCATTTTACATCGATCCCTTCCAGCACGGCAAATTTTTGACGGCCGGCCATATGCTAAAACGAATTGAAACCAACAATCTCAAACCCGACTTAAGCTACTTGGCCCCGGCAACCACTCATGAAACGCTATCCCGCGTCTGTAGAAATTTAGTCTATCATTACATGGAATCCGGCGAGGAGTCGATGGCCGGATTGTTTTCAGACATGCTCCGCGAATTTAAAGAAGCGTACGAAAAACAGATCTAGCCCTTTTTTTCAGCGCTTCTCTATCGAAGGATTAATAGATAAGCCTTTGAACAGCCGAAAGATAATTTTCTCGCTCATCGCAGCGCTTTTGAATTCCTTTTGCTCGGTATGGAAACCTTCAATCCCGAGGAAACTTACAATCTTAAAGATCTAGACGATTGGAGTTTCGATGGAGTAGGCCTAGCAGTACTCGGCCACCCTGTGCGGCACTCAATCAGCCCAGCGATGCACAATGCAGCGATTAAGGAATTGGCTCAATCCGACAGCCGCTTTTCGAATTGGCGCTATTTTCGATTTGAGGTGAAACCTCAGGATCTGATTCAAGCTTTGCCCTTATTTCACAAAAAGGGGTTTTTCGGCCTAAACCTGACCGTCCCGCATAAGGAGATCGCATTAGATGCGCTTAAAAAGGTGGATCCCGCCGCACTCGAAATTGGCGCAGTCAACACGTTAAGGCGCTTGGACGAAGGTTACGAAGGCTTTAACACCGACGGATTTGGTCTCTCAGAAGGAATAAGAAGGGACCTGCAAACGAACCTAGAAAACAAAGACGTTGTTATTCTCGGTGCCGGCGGAGCGGGAAGGGCTGCCGCCGTTGAAGTCCTGCATAGGAAGTGCGGGTCCCTTAAAATAATAAACCGTAACCCCAATCGACTCGAGAACCTCCTCCAAACCCTAGAACCAATCGCCGGCAGATTCTCAATTCCTCTTAGCGGCAGCTCTCCCAGCAATTCCAACCTCACTCTACCGCGCGGCGCTATTATTATCAATGCCACCTCTCTCGGACTCAACTCCGACGATCCTCTGCCGTTGCCAAAAGAACGCGTGCCTCAATTTTCAACTCTCTTTGACATGATCTACAATCCGCCAACCACTCAGCTCATGGAGTACATCGCTTCGCAAGGAGGTCGCGCAACCAACGGCCTATCCATGCTGGTCCACCAAGGAGCGCGCTCCCTTGAGATTTGGACTGGGGCTGGTGTCAATGCTGACACAATGAGCCGGGCGGCTGAGGAAGCACTGCTATCACGATCATAAATTGAGTCAGATAGATTTTCCATGTTATCCGAACTGCTATATTTCGATCAGGAGTTTCCCGCTTTTTTTGCGGGCGCGATTTTCGTTTTCGGAGCCCTCGTCGGCAGCTTCCTCAATGTATGCATCTATAGAATACCTGCAGAAAAATCCGTTGTCTACCCCGGATCCACCTGTTCCTGCGGCCAACCGATTAGGTGGTTTGACAACATCCCCATCCTCAGCTGGTTCATTCTCCAAGGGAAGGCCCGTTGCTGTAAGGCAAGCTACAGTTTTCGATACCCATTCGTCGAATTTCTAACTGCCTGCCTTTTTCTCGCGGCTTGGCTCCAGCAGCCTCACGCCAAGGCATTCTGTCTAATTGTCCTGATCTCCCTTCTGGTTTGTGCCACTTTTATCGACCTCGATCACATGGAAATACCGGACCGATTTTCCATTGGAACCGGTATTGTAGGGGTAATCCTATCCGGACTGATTCCGTCCTTGCACGGAATAAGCGACCCCACTTTTGCCTACGCTTCGCTCAAAAGCGTTTTCGAATCCCTTATTGGTTTAATGATTGGCAGTGGCCTCATACTTTGGATCGCACTGGTTGCCGAAAAGATTCTCCGCAAAGATGCGATGGGGTTTGGCGACGTAAAACTGCTGGGTGGCATAGGAGCCTTTATCGGCTGGCAAGGAGCCGTGTTCGCTCTCTTCGGCGGGGCCGTTATTGGTACGATCGGAGTACTGGGCTGGGCTTTAGCCAAGGCGATCATTCCCGCTCTTAGACCAAAGGAAACAGAAGAAAACGACGGATTGATCGGACGAGAAATGCCATTTGGCCCCATGCTCGCTGCCGGCGCTCTTTTGTACGCCCTCCTATTCGAGATTCAAGTCGACGAATACCTATCGCTCATCCAAGAGCTGATTCGATAGTATCCGTCGCTTCTATACACTCTATAATTCGAGCTCCGTCAGAGAGACGGCATTGAATGAATTCTGGGGATTGCCCAAACTTGCCACGATACGCGGACGCTACGGCCTCAGCATATTTGGGTGAA
>JAUHWE010000598.1 GCA_030424825.1 Verrucomicrobiia bacterium | reverse complement strand
GAAGACGCCTAATAAAGCATCCCCGGGGCAAGCCCCGAGGGATTTTAAGGTAGCGGGCGATCTCCGAGCGCCCACCCAATAGATACACCAATGGGCGCTCGGAGATCGCCCGCTACCAATGTCAGCAACGAAACAAGTTTCGAGGTATTTACCCGAAGGGAAATAAAAACTCATTTCCCCATTTCATAGTCTTCGTCCTTGGACGGGTTTTGTCCGAGAAACGGATACTGCTGCAAATCGAGGACCGTTCCGGAAAAGGGCTTCGAATCGTCGCCCAGCCACAAGGCGACCACCTTGGCCACCTCGCTGGGCTCTGTCATCTTCCCTCTTGGCACGACTCCTTTGTCCAGTTTTTCCGGCCAGCCTTCAGGGAGGCCGTCTTCCATCTTTCGCACGTACTCCGTTTCCGACAAGACCCAGCCAAGATTCAGATGGGTAAAACGGATTCCTTGCTTCGAGTAAATCCCGGCCAGATTACGAGACATGGTCTGTAACGCCCCTTTTGATACACTATAAGCGCTGAGAATGGCCTCTCCACCGTGAGCGTTGATGGATCCAATATTCACAACGCATCCCTTCGCCGCTTTCAAATGTGGTAACGCTGCTTGGCAGATCAAGAAGGGCGCTCTTACATTGACCGCCATCGACTGATCGAATTTCTCCGCATCGGTATCTTCAAACCGGCCTCGAATGATAACCGCCGCATTGTTGACGACCCCATCCAGTCTCCCGAACTGCGCTACCGTGGCTTCAACGATTTCCGACGGCGACTCCGAATCTGCTAGATCGCCTGTAACTCCAAAGGCACCGGGTCCCAGCTCCTCCACAGCGGAATCGACCTCGGATTGATTCAATCCGTGAACAGCTACCTTTGCCCCTTCCTCGAGGCATCGCTTCGCGATCGCTCGGCCAATACCCGAATTGGCGCCTGTCACCAAAATTACCTTACCTGCTAGCCTTTTCAAATGTTCCATACTTAAGATATTCAACTGCTAAATCGTACTTCCTGTAGGAGCGGTTTTACACCGCGACCCCCTGGGAACGCCAAGCCCCAGCTTGGCAGCCGATAACGAGAATCGCCCCGACCAGTCGGGCTCCTATATAAATCGGCGCTTAGATTCCCTCTCATGGCTTCAATACCGCCTTTACAATTTCCGCGGAATGCATCGACTCGAAGGCCGTGTGCCATTCCTCCAAAGGCCAGACGCCCCCGATCACCGGATCCAAATCCAATTGTCCGGATCCTGTCAGTTCAAGGACCCGTTCCCAAATCGGCCAGTTGTGGCTAAAGCTCCCCCGCAGAGTAATCGCTTTTTGCACTAGAGGGTCCAGCGAGAACCCCAAAGGCTGGGGACCCCAGCCCACCTTGCTAATCCAACCCGCCGGTCGCGTGATCCTTAGCGCAATCTCCAGGGTTTTCGAAACGCCTGCCGCATCAATGACTCCGTCCACTCCCAGCCCATCGCCGGCAAAAGCCCATTCATCCACACTCCCCACAATCGCCTCACATCCGTACAGTTTTGCCACTTCAAGTCGTGTGCGATCGCTCTCAAGCCCCACCACTGCGACCTGAGCGCCCCAGAGTTTCGCGATTGCCGCGCACAACAATCCGATCGGTCCTGGCCCCATTACGACGACGCGATCTCCGGGTTTGATATCGGAATGGTTCACGACGGCATTGTAAGCGACACAACAGGGCTCAGTGAGAGCCGCCTTCTCAAAGGAAAGACCTTCTGGGATACGGTGAAGACAGCGAGCCGGCACGCGTACATAGCGGGTCATCGCACCGTCTACTCCATAGCCAAAGCCCTTTCGAGTCGGATCCAAATTATACAGCCCTTTTCGCGACATCGGGTTGTTCGGGTCAATGATCGCCGCCGTCTCGCTCACCACTCGATCCCCTTCTTTCCAGCCGTTCACCCGTTTTCCCATTTCCGCGATGACTCCGCCGAACTCATGACCCAGCACCACTGGATAGTTGCCCGGCCAGCTATGTAAAGCCTGCCATTGGTGAAGATCGCTCCCACACACACTGACCGCCTCTACCTGGAGCAGGACATCCTCATCGCCTATCGATGGCTTTGAGAACTCTCGAAGCTCAACCGCTCCCGTTTTGTTTTCGAAATTTACTACTGCGGGGTATGTCATAGAAAGATGGATATGGGTATTTGGTTAATTTTCAAAATAAGTCACAGTTGAGCGTCGAAGTCCACTCATAATACCGAATACCGATTTCAATCTAGGCCGAATTGCACGTTGACCATGGCTTAAGCGAAACGGACTCTAATCCGTTGGGCCAACAAGCACCTTCCGCCTCCCTTTTTCTTCATTTCCTGACGAACGACCATCGCTGCCCAGATAAAGAGGATTGCCTCAAAGTCCTGTCACCTTAACCTCTGGAGGATGGTGACAAAAAAAGATGATCCGTATTCGCTAAGGCGATTCATCGTGAGAATCGCCATCCCGATCGTTATCGCGAGCCTCATCGTTGCGATCGCTCGCTTCATCATGACCATCTGGTTTAACGAAAAGAATGTACGACCGAGCGACAATCTGGAGACAAAACCGGTGCACGAAGAAGGCGTCGACAACCATCTCCGATAGCGATCCAGGCTGCGGTCCCGTTAAACAATTTTCGCGGCACGCACGCTCTTGGCCTCACGACCGGACTGACCGCTCAACTATTCTTGAAGACGTAGGCAAAGAGCTGGCTGGATTTCGCTTCGCTCCCGACAATACCGACCCGAACACGAACATTCGTTTCTTCGTTGTATCGCTTCAGCTTCACGATTGCCCGTTGGTCACCCTCGCCTCGGAAAGTCAGCGTGATACGACCGCTGCCATTGGTCTTTTCCTCGACAAGATAGTAGTCAACATTCGGAAGGTTCTTTTTGAAGGCCTTAGAGATCTCTGCCGGGTCTCCCTTTTGACGCACATCCCAATTTCCTGTAACAGGATTGAATTTCGATGTTTGCACGAGCTTAAGCGCTTGCTCATCAGTGCGGGCTCCCTGCACCGCAACGGGAATCAGAGCGGTGGCGATAGCAAATCCGAGCAGGAACTGCGATAGAGAAGGAATACGATTCAGTTTCGTAGCTTTCATAACGGTTCGATAGTGACCCTTATCGGCGCAAACGGTTTCTCACTCAACCGATTTCGTAAATTCAACGATCACGACGCAGGGTAGAATGACAGGTGAGAACGCGACCCTAGAGCGCTACGGAAACAACCTAATCCTGATCACTCGATCACCCTATAGGCACATCGCCGTAGGCATGCACTTTCTCGCAGATCATTCGGAGCGACGATTCCAAGTCTCCATCTGCCGTTCGGAAAGAATCCGCGTCAATTGTCAGCGGCGCGCCGAGAACCACTAGCGGCGCCCCATACTCCGGTGTTTTTATGGCCTGATCGATCGTCAACCCGCCGACTGCCTGCACCGGGACACTCACTGACTTTACGATCTCCGCCAATTGATCGAGCGGATTGGGCGCCCTTTCTCCTCTCGCCGCGATCCCTCTTCGCTCATCGTATCCAATATGGTGA
>JAUHWE010000597.1 GCA_030424825.1 Verrucomicrobiia bacterium | reverse complement strand
CTTACACCAGCCCATCTACGGGTGCTGACGGTGCCCTGGTCATTCCTTCCTCGCTACCCGCGGTCGCCACCGATGATTCGCCATTACAGCTAGCCTACAATACATCCCAAAACTATTTGCTCGCAACCGGATCCCTAACTGAAACCTCCACCTCTACCGGGACATTCATACAAGAACAAGGCGTATGGAGTGATTCGATACAAAACTTCAGCTTCTACGGAACCAGCATCGTCTACGATGGGGCGAGGAACGAAATCTTGCGCTTCGGCGGCAAATGGACGAACAGCAACAACTATATCCGGAGCTTCCACTACTGGGACGGCACCGAATGGGAAGACAAGGAATATGATTTCAGTACCGGTCCCATTGAAAGAGCCTTTGCTGGAATGGTTTTCGATTCCGCAAGAAACGAAGTCATCGTTTTTGGCGGCGTTAATAACAATGGGGAACTCGCCGACACCTGGGCTTGGGATGGATCCGCTTGGACCGACAAAACGCCCGAGACCAGTCCAAGCGCCCGAATCTCCCCCTCAATGGCCTACGATGTGACAAGAGGGGAAGTCGTTCTGTTTGGAGGCGAGTTCGAAAATGACACTTGGACCTGGAATGGCACAGTATGGACGGAAGCGTCTCCTTCGAGCATCCCGCCCAGTCGTGAATCCTCCTCCATGGCCTACGATCCGATTCGTCAAGTCGTTGTGCTATGCTTAAGTGGCAGTGGCGGAAATCTGGAGACATGGGAATGGGATGGATCGGATTGGTCTAAGAAAGCCACCACTAGCGATCCGGGCACACGCGAGTTTCACGCCCTTGTCTACAACCCGGAGACCTCCTCAGTACAATTGCACAACGGCGAGTATCCAACCAATTACGATAGAAATGCCGATAGCTGGTCCTGGAATGGATCCTCCTGGGACAACCTAACGGCTTCTCCCTACTTTTTCGACATGACCACAAAGCCGGACGGCATCTGGAACTACACCACGATCGATATAGGCAGAACAGAAGTGCGGTTTATCAAGAACGCCGCGAACACTCCCGTCTATTGGCTAGCTACGGGTGACGTCATTATCGACGGTCATTTGAATTTGGATGGGACCACTGCATATCAAGGCGCTAACAATGTGGTGGTACCCTACAATTCCCCAGCCCCAGGCGGTCCCGGCGGCTTCGACGGCGGTCTGGGCGGCTACTATGAAACCGCAACTGGAGGAGATGTCGCTGGTACCGCGGGCTCCGGTCCCGGCGGGGGCGCTGGCAGTCTCCCTGGAGGGGCCAATGGAGACCGTGATGGTTTTCATGGCACCCACTACGATGTCTATAATTCGGTTAGCCTCCAGAGTCTCTCAGGAGGATCAGGCGGCGGCGGAGCGGCATCAGCCACCTACAACGCTTCCAATGATTTTGGTCGAGGTGGCAATGGAGGTGGCGGAGGCGGAGCCCTTCTAATCGCTTCTTCACGCGACATCTGGATAAACGCTCCGATCACTGCAAGAGGTGGTGAAGGTCGAAATGAAGTCTACAAGAGGTCAACAAGCAACAACCTGACCACAGGAATATCTCGAGGCGGCAGCGGATCAGGTGGAGCGATCCGGCTTGTGGCGGATCGTGTCTTTTCAGCGAATAACCAGTTTGACGTCTCAACCCCCATCGCCTCGGGCCAAGACCGCGATGATCAGCCAGAAAATAAGGGACGTATCCGCATAGAAGCCTACTATCACAACATTCTCTGGGCAACTGGCATTAACTGGAATCACTTATCTATAACAACGCCTAAAGCAACCCTACTAGGTTCCAACACCCCCGCTCTAAGCATCGACTCCATCGCAGGACAGAACGTATCCCTTAACCCGAGCAGCGATCCCGCCAACCCAGAAGTGACATTTTCCTCAGCTGGCGCCATCACTATCGCAGTCTCTTCGCAGAACGTGCCCGATGGGTCGACGATTCATTTGAGAGTTACCTCCGACAACGAAATCATCACAGCAGATCCACAAGTCCTCGCTGGAGGCTCCGCTAGTTTCTCCGTTGTCGTGCCCGCAGGCAAAGGGGTTGCCCAAGCATGGACGGATTGGGAGGTCGCGCCATGAACAGCAGAATCATCAAACGGATTCTCCTTTCCGCCATTTGCGGACTTTCAATCCCCTTTACGACCTTTGCCCAGCAGTCGCGCTCCAGCTTGGCCCTAGGCGATCGTAGTGGTACTCCCAACACATCAATATCAGTCCCAATTCAAATCTACAGCAACCAAGGTTTGGTTGGTATTCAATTCGATGTCCTCTACAACCCTCTCCATTTTGATGTAGCGGGAATGACTTCTTTTTCTTCGCTTTCAACCGATCACCTGTTTGTCGATAAAGAACTCGCTACCGGTCAGCACCGTTTCCTCATCTATTCCGCCACCAATGCGGAATTCGCTGACGATGTCATTGGCAGTCTGGAACTCGACCTGTCCGCGTCGTTCCCCGAAGGTATAGCCGCCCTTTCCTTCTCCAACATCAGCTTCGTCAAGTCCAGCGGCGAAGTCCTCACTGTGGCTATCGCCCCATTTGTGAAACTGACCACTCCTACCGAAAGCGTAGATCTCAACCAGCTGGATCCTCTGGACTTTTCTGCCATCGCCATTGCGACCGACGGAACGGTCACTCAAGTAGAATTCCAGGCGAATGGTAACACCGTTGCCGTCGACACCGAAAGTCCATTCTCCGCAACATGGACTGCCGATGTACCTGGGAATGTATTCGTAAACGCCATCGCAGTCGACTCAGATGGAGACATCGGTACGTCTCCAGGTATCGAGATCACCGTTACCCCGACGTCCTTTCCGTTTCTCGATGATTGGATACTCGAAGAATTCACGGAGGAGGAGCAGAACGATCCCGCCATCAGTAGCGCATTCGCGGATCCCGAAAAAGATGGTATCATTAATCTCCTAGAGTTCGCCTTCGGGCTAAAACCTCTAGTGGATAGTCAAGATGGACTCCCCGAACTCGAAATCGTCGAGGAAGCGGGTGAGCAGTACCTGGCCCTCCGCTATCAAAAACCTGCCGGAATCACCGCGCTTTCGTACACGCTCGAAATCTACCGGGAAAGCACGGGTTGGACAAGCGACTCCTCAAGGATATCCCAAACTGTCTTGGAGACCGTTAGTGGCATTGAAAAGATCCGTGCGCTCTCATTGGACCCAATCATCAACGAGTCCGATCTGATTCGAATTCGCATTGAAATCGCCCAGTAAAACGCTCGCTTTTCTGATTCTGCTCCTTTCCTGCAGTCTGCGTGCAGGTGAGCCTGACTTCGGTCGCGAGCTTCTCCTCGAATGGAGCACTCCCATCGTCAATGCCATACAAAGTTCAACCGCTTCGCCCTGCCTGGCCTCCCGCAATCTCGCTATTTTGCACACCGCTGCCTTCAATGCCATCAATGCGGCTAATCCCACATACGAGTTCTACGCATCCGAAGAAACTCCTGTGGGCGAGATCGATGCAGTCTGTGCCGCAATCAACGCGTTGGCCTACGGTGCCAATATCCTGTTCCCATCCCATC
>JAUHWE010000596.1 GCA_030424825.1 Verrucomicrobiia bacterium | reverse complement strand
AAAATCGCAGTTCTCCGCAAACTGGGGGTACCCTTTCCAGATGCGGATGACGCATCAGTCATTGCTGTAGCCAAGGAACAAGCAAAACAGATCTCCGATGGCCTCGCCCAACGCCAGATCGAGGTAAGTGCCGACAAGCAAATTGTCGCTCTGATCGCCTACTTGCAGCAGATCGGAAAATCCGAAGAAAACTCGAAAGACCCACTCGCCATCATAGTGGAATAGGAGGAATAAATCATGTGGAAACGTATTGAATATATGGATTGGCAAACACTTTTGCCGCAAATCGGGTTTGTCCTCTTCGCCATCGCCTTCCTTGTCGTCATTTGGCGGGTGTTTAAGATCAGCAAACAGGACCTTGAGCGGACGAGAAGACTTCCTTTGGAAGACGAATAATCGGGAGAATCTTTAAACAATCTAAAATGGACACGAACAAATCTCAGCAAACAGAAGACCCTCTCAGACCCCACACGTTCGACGGGATTCAGGAATACGACAATTCTCTTCCGAACTGGTGGCTCTTCACGTTTTACGGCGCATTCGTATTCGCTATTGGATACTGGATATACTACCAGAAGACCGGCGTCGGGGCAGACCAACACGAAGAATACCAGATCGCCCTGCAGCAGCTACAGGAATCCGTGGCAAAGGTAGAGAAGTCGGCACCGGGGATCACCAACGATTCTCTCAGAGCCCTCGTCGACGATCCGGCAATCGTGGCTGCGGGCCAACAACACTACATGAGCAACTGCTTTCCTTGCCACGGAAACGAACTCCAGGGCCCTCCAACTCCCGGCTTGCCTGGTGTAAGTCTCGTTGACGCTGAATGGCTTCACGGGAATGAACCTGCTCAGATTCACGCCACCATCACAAACGGCGTGCTCGAAAAAGGGATGCCGTCCTGGGGACCCGTTCTGGGGTCCAAGAGAATCTCCGAATTGACAGCGTTCATCCTGAGCAAACAGGATCCCAGTGTCGTTCCGGTTATGGTCACCGCCAGTTCACCCATCGCTAATGCCGCCCCCACTGTCCCGGATGCTCAACCGGCTGCGGCTCTCGAAGCAGTTGCCGAAGCGAGCGGTCCATCGCCGTCCAGCCTAACTAACGAATCGCTCGTTGAGATGAGCAAAGACAGCGCGATCGTAGCTGCGGGTCAGACTCGTTTTCAGACGCTTTGCGTCGCTTGTCACGGCGTGAATCTCGAAGGACCTCCCGCACCGGGACTGCCAGGAGTTAGTTTAGTCGACGCCGAGTGGCTTCATGGGAATGAACCTCTACAAATCCGGAAAACGATCACTCATGGGGTGATAGAGAAAGGAATGGTGCCTTGGCTCGGAGTCGTTGGAGAGGACGGCGCTAACGAGCTGGTCGCCTTTATCCTCAGCAAACAGATCCAATAACGGGCGCCCTTTCGGCTCCCGGATCCCCAAAGATCATCGGACACATTAAACAACTATGAGCGATCGAGCGCTACACAAGCCGAGCAGGAACCATTTGACGTCTGTGAATAACGACGGTTCCCGCTACATCATACACCCGTCGGATACCAAAGGGCCCTTTACCTCTTGGCGACGTATTGTGGCTCTGGTTCTCATCGCTCTTTACGCTGCGCTTCCCTGGATACAGGTCGGAGGATATCCGGCGGTATACTTGGATACGGATGCCATGCGGTTTCATTTTATCGGGCTTACCTTCCTCTCGCATGATATCTGGCTGGGTTTCTTTCTGATAACGGGACTTGGTTTCGGCCTCTTTTACGCAACTGCCCTTTTTGGCCGTATCTGGTGTGGATGGGCTTGTCCGCAGACCGTATTCCTAGAACATGTCTACCGGAGAATTGAGCGCTGGATTGAAGGGGATGCCCCTAAGCGGCGGCAACTCGATCGTTCGCCATGGGGAAGCAAGCGGATCTTTAAAAGAGGATTGAAGCACTTTCTTTTCTTCGCCGTTTCCATCGCCATCGCCCACTTGTTCATGGCCTATTTCGTCTCTATTCCCAAACTTTGGGAAATGATGCGTCACAGTCCTGCCGAGAACTGGGGCGTTTTCCTTTTTGTATTCGTGTATTCGGGACTTCTCTACTTTAACTACGCTTGGTTTCGGGAACAGCTTTGCATCGTCATCTGCCCCTACGGGCGCCTTCAATCCGCGCTGATCGACGATCACTCAGTGGTCATCGGATACGATGAGAAACGCGGAGAGCCTAGGGGCAAGGCAACCCAAGTAGGAATCGGCGACTGCATTGACTGTGATCGCTGCGTTCAGGTTTGCCCCACCGGTATCGATATACGCCAAGGCCTACAGATGGAGTGCGTCGGCTGTGCCAACTGCATCGACGCCTGTGACGCGATCATGGAAAAACTCGACCGCCCCAAAGGCCTAATCCGTTACGGGTCGTTGCAAAGCCTTGAAGGGAAGAAGACAAAATGGATCCGACCACGAACCATCGCCTATACCGTGCTCATGTTAATCGGCGTTCTCGTTCTGTCCCTTTCCATAGGCAATCTCTCATCCGCATCCATAACGGTGTGGCGTCTTGGAGGCCCGCCCTACTACATCGACGATACGTATATACGCAATCAATACATGTTTCGTTTGACCAATCGAAAAAACAAGCCCGCGTACTTTCAACTAGAAACCAGCGATGTCGAACCGGGAATCATTATCAATGGTGTCGGAGACCCCATTCTGATTGATGGAAACGGCGACGTTGTGAAAGCGCTTATCGTTCTCGTTCCGAAGGAATCCTTCCAAGGTCCCATCAGTTTGGATCTCAGCGTTGTGGACGAAGACGGACACAAACTGACGACGCGGGAACTCGAAGTCATCGGGCCCGACCCTTCGCATTTCAAGTCCAGTGAGTAAGATCAGAAAATCAAATGGATGGAATACACTTTGGCCCTGGGTGATCGCCGCCTTTGCCATCGTAATCGGAGCGTGGGCCTGGCTCATCCGAACTGCTTCTGAACACGCACCTGAAGCGATTCCTATCGAAATGTCATCAGAAAAAAATGACTGAAAACCCGCTATCCTTAATCAATCCGATTGCTGCCCTCGTCGCCGGTCTACTCACAAGCTTGCATTGTATGGGCATGTGCGGCCCTTTGGCTTGCTCTTTGCTTGGCGGACAGTCGAAGTCAAAAATAGCGACCTTCGGTGGATATCACATCGGCAAACTCGTTTCCTACATTTTACTGGGTGCGATAGCTGGCGGGCTGGGCTCCCGTTTCGTGTCCTCACTCACGGAGTCACCTACCCAGCTTCTGACCTGGTCAATGGCTGTCTTCTTTTTCGCTATGGCTATTGGGATGGATCGGTATCTGATAAGGCTTCCACTCGTTAGTCGACTCAGTCGATATCTGACTCGCCACGCATTGCGCATTCATAGCGGCTTTCGAGGACTCGCATTGGGTCTTCTGACGCCCTTCATCCCTTGTGGCCCCCTCTATATAATAATCTGGGTAGCCGCGCTTGCCGGTAGCGCTTGGGGAGGCGCCACTATGCTGGCTCTGTTTGGCCTGGGAACGATCCCAGGACTTCTGCTAGC
>JAUHWE010000018.1 GCA_030424825.1 Verrucomicrobiia bacterium | reverse complement strand
GAACCGACCTCTCGGGGTTCCCGCAGTTTAGCGTATAGCGGGCTGTGTGGACAATAATGGGAACGGGTGGTCGGGGAGGCTTCTCTTCATTCGCTCGCTCAAGCGCGTTCACATGATCGACCAGCGAGGCGAGCTCCTGATAGGGCAGGGTAACGGTCGCGCCCTCGATCTCTGATCCTGTCGCGAGCAGAGCGGGGGGCGCGATGCTCAAGAATAGTAGCAATAGTTGTTTCATTGCCAACCATCCTAACGAAGCAATTTGAAGAGAGTATGATCTAAGTGTGAAATCGCGGAGAAAAGTTTCGAACCTCGGGAACGGGATTGGCCGAGCACCCTAATAATCGAATCCAACACATGCACACAAAGTTGTCCTAGATACAGTGAGGCCCGTTTAGTGTCCTGACAATCGCCCAGGGCTATAAGGCCAAAAAACTTTAGAAGGTTCTAAAGTTTCTTGGCCTTATAGGGAGTTGGGAAATTCCGCGTGTTGTGTTGTTGGCGGGCGGCTGATAGGAAGCGGGGGTATCAGCTCGGGATTGTCGATGGGCTGGAGCTGTATCGAACGCGTTTAATGTAGGCTACATGGGGATACGCGAAATTGCACTTGTCTTGTATCGTGCACTACTGGAAAGGTGCGACGCAAGTTCAGTTTTATGGGACACTCTCTAAGAAGGGTCGGCTTTGAATTCGTTGAAAAACTGGGTGTAAGCTTCGATGTCTGAAAACTTGGTTTGAAATCCGTTGGCACCCACATTTTGAGCTTTTTCTCTATCTTTTGGGCTATCGGAATTGGTTAGCATAATGACGATTGGGATGGAGGAAAACATTTCTTCACTGCGAAGATTCTCAATTGTTTCGTATCCGGATAGCATAGGCATGTTGACATCCATTAGCACGAGAGCGGGCATAGGCCGGTGTCCCAGCCTGACACTTTCCATGTAGTCAATAAAGGACGATCCATCCCAGAATGTAATAAACGGATTTTCCAGTATTGAACGCTTGTATACGCGTCGAGCAATATCTTGGTCCGTATCGGAATCGTCTACCATAACTACGGGGTCGTAGTCGTTTCTGCATTTCACTTTTTCAATTTTCTGAATCATTGTTGTTTAGGGTGAATTTGAAGTGCACATAGTCGCTGTCGGAATTCAGCCAGATCTTGCCCGAGTGGCGATCCACTGCACGGCGGCAAATGGAGAGGCCTGTGCCTGAACCGTCTGAATTTGTTTTCAGCTGTGTGAATAAGTTGAATACGGAATGGTGGTGTTCGGCTGATATGGACGAGCCTGTGTTTCGAACGCCGAGCACGATGATACCCTCTTTCTCTTCCGCCGTGAAGCGAATTTCGAACGTTGGCCGTTCAGCATACTTGAAGGCGTTTTCGATAAGATTTCGGTAGATCATTGTTAAGAGGGTGGGATAAGCATTCACGGTGGGAAGTGAATCTATTATCACCGAGGCGTTGGTGCTATCCCTTATCTCTTCGAAGTCCAGCAACAACTCGCGCACGATGGATTCGGGTTCAACGGGAGTGCGGTGCAGTGTTTCCTCGCTGATCTGGGCAAACACGCGAAAGTCGGAAATTTGCTGCATAGCCCGCTTGCACTCTGTATTCAATTTGCTGGTTAATGCACCAAGCTGGGTCGAGTCACCCTCCTCCATGTAGAGACGGATTAGATTGGCCAACGCGTCAATCCGTCGAATCGGTTCACGTAGATCGTGGGAGGCGGTATGGGCGAAATGCTCCAGATCGTAATTGGCCTCTTTCAGTTGAGTATTGGCTGAAACGAGTTCAGATTCATGCCGTTGCAAAGTTGTCCGCATAGATTGGAAAGAACGGGCGAGTTCTCCTAGTTCGTCATCTCTTTGGGTTGGCAGGGTCACGTTTGATTTACCTGCTCCAAGCGCTTCGGTGGCTGAGGCAATATTTTCGATAGGCCGCGTTAGGCGATTTGAAAGGGCGACCGCAAAGAGAGATCCGAGCGCCAAGAGGATGGCGGCAATGGCCAATGCTTGGATAGCGATTGAATTGGTTGCCTGACCGATGTCATCAAACCTGGCGACGAATCCGAGCGAAAGCTCTCGATCGGTTGAGAAGGGCTTTAGTTTTCGGAAGTGGACGAGCTGCTCTTGCAAACCCTCCGATGCGGTGGTTCGAAAAGTGATTTCCTGCTTTTCGTTCTCAAAAAATCCGGTGAGCTCAGGGAAGTCGAGTTGCGCTCGAAAGATTTGGCCCAGATCAAATCCAAAAATTCGGGATGAGTCGGGATTGACGAGGTAGTCGCCTGCTTCGTTGGTTAGATAGTAAGTGTATCGGTCGGTAGATGGGGTTAGGAATTTTTCGGCAAAAGGTTGAAAGTCCAGATTTATAACCACCACGCCAATTGCGCTTTTGGCACTGTTGAGGATCGGCATTGCTGCTCGGAACATGGATCGGTGAGGCACCTCGATTCTACCGAATTCCTGATTGAGGTTGATTTTGGAGTAGTAGACGCCGCCCTTGGAAAGGTTCAGTGTTTCCTGAAAGTAGGGACGATCGCCTTTTTGCTGTAGACTCGGAGGGAGCGTGCGGACGATCTCGCCGTTTACCCGGTCGAGGCGAACCGACTCCCGTCCTTCGTCGGCAATGCCGATTAGGCGTACCTGAGCGTAGTAGGGCTTGGATTGGAGCATTTGGCTAAAAATGCTGGCGAGATGGTCTTTGTCTGGGCTTTGAGCCTGGTGATTTTCAAGTATTCGTCGAGCTACGGGCAGTCCAGCTAGTAGCTGGATGTCGTGGGTGATTTCGGAAAATGCGAATGACAACCGGTCTTCACTTGCTTCTCCTTGGCGCTCCAAGCTCTCGACTTGTAGTCCGTTTAATATTGTCTTGTATCCCCAGTAGGCAGTTCCTGCGATTCCAGCCGAAGTGATCACTACGAGGCAGATAGCCAGCAATCGGATCTTTTTAGCAATACGCATAGGGGAGCAAGCTTCGGAGCATCGTAGGCCTTGGTGAGAAAACCCAGTTTCGTTTGTAATAAGTCGGTTTCCAGAGATGGAAGATAGGAAATCAACTGAACATTTTAAGAAAAGCAATGCATAAGTGTATATACTTAGTTCATTGTGTTTGGGCGGTACATTCTGCGTAGGGGGTACTCGTCGAATGGGATTCTCCAAAGAATAACTGAAATCTGAATCAACGGTTCCGCACTCTCTCGCTTCTATAGGTTCGAATGTGATATCGTAGTAATCTTTGGAATGGCTTGTGTGACTCATTGCTAGAGTGATGGGTGGCACTTGCTTTTTGTGCAGGGAAACAAGATTATGGATTTATTACCCTGTCATGAAAAAGTTGAACCTACTCCTTGCAGCGTTTCTCATCATTCCTGCCCTGTCTGCCTTAGCTCAGCAACCAGCGAGATCGAATTCCCAGACGCTGCCCATTCCAGACCGTGTCAGGGCGGAGCGCGATATCCCTTATGTGGTCAATGGCCATGAGAGACACGTGTTGGACATCTATCTTCCAGAGGACGCCGATGGTCCATTACCTCTCATTATCTGGATACATGGTGGTGGTTGGCAGAGTGGCAGCAAGAATGGCTGTCCGCCTCTGCGTCAGGGATATGTGGCGCGCGGTTATGCCGTGGCGAGTATCAACTACCGTTTGAGTGGGCATGCGACCTTTCCCGCCCAGATCGAAGATTGCAAAGCAGCCATCCGCTGGTTGCGGGCTCATGCGAAGGAGTATGGATTCGATCCGAATCGCTTTGGCGCCTGGGGAAGTTCGGCGGGCGGCCATCTGGTGGCCCTTGTCGGGACGAGCGGGGGTGTCGAAGAATTTGAGGTGGGTGGCAATCTGGAACAGTCAAGCCGAGTGCAGGTGGTTTGCGACTATTATGGCCCGACGGATTTCAAGGTCTTTGTCACAACTCCTGGATACGAAAGCCACGCCACTTCGAATTCTCCGGAAGCCAAGCTGATTGGCGGCTCAGTGATGGAGAATTTGGACAAGGCGGCACGATTGAATCCCATTACTTATGTAACCCCGGACGATCCTCCTTTTCTAATCGTGCATGGTGACGCAGATCGAATCGTGCCGCTCAATCAAAGCGATCTACTATTCGAATCGCTTAAAAGCGCTGGGGTGCCTAGCCACTTTCATACGATACGCGGAGCGGGACACGGACGTCCAGGATTCGGGGCCCCAGAGATTCTGACGATGGTGGAAACGTTTTTTGAGGAACAGTTGAAAGCGAAGTCGACAATTGCCCTTCGAACGGAAAGTGAAGTAGCTAAAGAGTAGGTGTGTGAGGCGATTAGAAAGTGTCCCGTAACTCGATTTCTTTAATTGATTGAGGCTTTAGGGCGGGTTGCTGACCTGCCGATTGGGATAAATGTCGATTCCTCCTTCGCATAAAGCTTCAGGAGGACGTAGTCATCCGCCGACTTGTCGGGGTCTTTGACAAGACGACCCACAATCAAGTGTGGACGCATATGGGAAATTGATTAAGACTTGTGAGACACGTTCTTGGAAATCTAGAGTTTATCCGGGCGGTATTGAATTTGGCTCAATGAGGCAGGCGTCGATTTTTGTTTTGATTGAGGGGCCGTCGAGGTTGATGCCGATGAATACGAGTTCCTGGCGACGGTCGCCATAGGGGGATTCCCATTTGCGTTCGACTTCTGGAGGGATCTGAGAGCGGTCTATCTTCCCTTTATCGAGAGCGGCGGCCCACCAGCTTCCAAGAAAGTCGCAGCGGGTAGTGGAACCCGTGATAGAGAGGAATCCAACGGCATCTCCTTGACCGCCGATCCAGCAGTAGCCTTTAGCTCTAAGGAGACCTGGTATCGATTTGTTAATGACACTCGCAAACTGATCCGCGTCAAACGGTTTGCGGGCTCGGTAGATAAAGGTGTCCACTAAGCGGGTATTTCTTCCCTTTTCGCCAATCGCGGTACTGAGCCTGGGTTGGATCAGTGTGGAGGGAGTTATCTCTGTCTTGCGGAATCGAGTGGTGATAGGCTCTTCTGATTCGCTGGTTTCGAGGTATCGTAGCCAATTCGCTCCCGACAGGGTGCCTTTGGGATCGAATCTCTGCGTTCCCAGAATTCTCGCGGTATCGACCTCGCCTTGAGTGGTTTCGATGAAATCCGCCCGGTCGTTGAGGCTTGATAGAATCGCTTGGAGCTCTTGACGCTCGCTCGGATCGAGCAAATCCGTCTTATTGGCTACTAAAATATCGGCACATTCGACTTGCTCAATAAGGAGCTCAAAGATGGGACGATCGTCTTCTTGCCGGAGGAGAGTGCGCTGCTTGCCCTTTTCCTCATGGGCTTTCCATTCGTTTAGGAAGAAAGGCGAATCTACAACGGTAACAAGGGAATCGATACAAGCACTATCTTCTAGAGGGCGACCAGCGATGTCGTCCGCAAAAAAAGTCTGAGCGATGGAGACGGGTTCGGCGACACCTGTGGATTCGATGACAAGCCGGTCGATCTGGCGGTTCTGGGTAAGTTCCGAGAGAGCGGCGACTAAATCGTCCTGGATGGAGCAACAGATGCAACCCCCACTGAGTTCTACGATTTGGCCAATTGCTCCGTCGAGCTGGCGGACTTCGGACTGGATGAGGGACGCATCGATGTTTACTTCCCCAATGTCGTTGACGATGATTGCGATCCGTTCCCCGTTGGGATTGCGAATCAAGTGATTGAGCAAAGTGGTCTTTCCCGCGCCGAGAAACCCGGAAATTGCAGCCACGGGAAGTCTTCCAATTCTGTCTGTCTTGGGCATATTGGACCTAAGTTGTGAGGCGGAACCAGGAATGGAAAGTGAGAAGTGCTTTTTGGCATCGGTTTTGGGAAGAGGGGCACAATGTTCGAGCGGAGAGGTCATTATTCTTCTGACTGACCCGATGATTGATCGGAGGCTTGCCTTGTTCACCGGCAGTTGCATGGTCCTAATGTGCGCGGGAGAATTGCATTACGCTATCCGGCTCGGTCGTTTTCACTGCATTACGGAATTTTCTATATGACCCATTTTCGAATCACTCGAATTACAGCGATAACGCTTGGACTCACCTTCTTGAACCTTGGGCTGTCCCAGGAAAAAAGCTGGAATCTAGACGACCCGCTTCCAGTCGACAGTAACATTATTGTCGGGCAGCTTGAAAATGGGCTGAAGTACTACATCCGGGAGAATAGAAAGCCGGAGGGCCGTGTGTTTCTCAGGCTGGTTGTCAATGCCGGTTCGCTGCAGGAAAACCAGAGCCAGCGCGGTTTAGCCCATTTTCTGGAGCACATGGCGTTCAATGGAACACGCCGGTTTGCTAAGAGCGAGATCGTCGATTTCATGGAGCGGGCAGGCATGCGGTTCGGATCGCATGTGAACGCGTATACGTCTTACAACGAAACAGTCTACATGTTGCAGCTTCCGACGGACAATCCAAGTTTGCTCACTACGGGCTTTGAGATCCTTGAAGATTGGGCGGACGGGTTGACGCTGGACCCGATAGAGATCGAGAAAGAGAGGGGTGTCATTCTGGAGGAGTGGCGTTCCAGGCAAGGGGTCGGCGAACGATTGAGCGAACGGCAGCGGCCCTTCATCTATTTTAAATCAGACTATGCGGACCGGAACCCGATTGGTTCGATGATCGTCGTCCGGAATGCGCCGCGGGAGCGGTTTGAGGAGTTCTACAATGACTGGTACCGCCCTAACTTGATGGGTGTCATTGTCGTGGGTGACATCGACAAGCAGGAGATCGAGAAAAAGATCATTGATACGTTCAGCTCTTTAGAGAATCCCGAAAACGCGCCTGAGCGAACGACTACGGAGGTGCCCGACCATGAGGAAACTCTTTTCTCGATCGAGACTGATCCTGAGTTGACGATTGCTTCGTTTCGCATGTTAACCAAGCAGCCCGTGGGTCCGGATAGTAGCGCGGCTGACTACCGGCGGATGATTGTTGAGCGCCTTTATTTTGGGATGCTGAATCGCCGTCTGGACGAAAGGTCCCGTGCGCCGAATCCCCCCTTTATCCAGGCGAACGCGGGCAGTAGTCGCATCGCTCGCGAAAAGGAAGCGCTGCAGCAATCGGTCGTTTTCCTAGGAGACAAGTATCAAGAAG
The DNA here is from genome assembly GCA_030424825.1 of Verrucomicrobiia bacterium. Taxonomy (GTDB): domain Bacteria; phylum Verrucomicrobiota; class Verrucomicrobiia; order Opitutales; family Opitutaceae; genus Pelagisphaera. The sequence continues at coordinate 10,625 of JAUHWE010000018.1, read as the reverse complement.
GGCTAAATGCATTGATTGGAGAGACCAACCGAGCCGTGCGAGACGGTTTTACGGAAGGAGAGCTTGAGCGCGTGAAGTCGGACGTTTTAAGATCGCTTGAGAGTGCTTACGAGGAGCGTGACAAGACAGATTCGGATACCTACGCGAGTGAATACACGCGGGCTTTCACGGTTGATGAACCCATACCTGGGATCGAGATGGAGTTGGAAATGACTCAGGCTTTTCTCGCTGACATTACGCTGGATGAGGTGAATGCGATCGGTGAAGGATTTGCCCAGAAAGAGAATCGTGTTGCCCTGTTCAGTGGTCCGGAAAAAGAAGGGCTCAAGCTGCCTAGCGAGTCGGAGCTGGTTTCAGCTATCAAGGTATCGAACGAAATTGAGTTTGAGCCCTATGAGGACGAATTTCTCGATGTGCCTCTGTTGGCGACCATCCCTGAACCAGGCGAAATTGTTAAAGAGGCCTATGACGAAAAAGTGGATACCCATACTTGGGAACTATCGAACGGAATAAAGGTGATTTTGAAGCGGACGGAGTTTCAGAATGATGAGATTCTGATGAATTCGTTTAGTCCGGGCGGTCACAGCTTAGTAATGGATGACGAGTATCTTTCGGCAATTATGTCTACGATGATCCTGGGAGAGAGTGGGGTCGGGCCGTTTAATTCAATCCAGCTGGAAAAGCGCCTTGCGGGGAAGTCCATAAATGTTTCGCCGTATTTGTCGGACCAGTACGAGGGATTTAGTGGGGCGTCGTCACCGAAAGACTTGGAGTCTTTTTTCAAACTGCTCTATCTTCAGGCAACGCAGCCAAGGCTGGACGAAGATGCCTACAAGTCTCTCGAAACCCGATTGCGGGCGATGATCGTGAATCGCGGAAAATCGCCTCAGTCCGTTTTCCAAGATGCACTCGAGAAAGAGCTTTATGGAGATCATCCAAGGCATCGACCATTGAGCTTGGAGCTCTTGAACGAGATCGATCCGCATCTAGCGCTTGGAGTTTTCAAGAACCGGTTTCAAGATTTCAGCGATTTCACATTCGTTTTTGTAGGATCGCTTGATTTGGATGAGATCAAGACGTATGCGAGAACGTACCTTGCCTCTTTGCCTGCTACGGGAAGGGAAGAAAAGGGCCGTTATCTAGGGGATGATCCTCTGCCAGGAAAGCGTAATGTGGACATCAGCTTTGGTCTGGAAGAGAAGACTAGCGTTCGGGTGCTGTTTACGGGTGAGGCGGAATGGTCGCCAGAAAATAGATACTTGATGAGTGTCGTTCGCGACTTGTTGAATATCCGAATGCGCGAATCGTTGCGGGAAGAGAACGGGGGCACCTACGGTGTGGGCGTTTATGCAAATCTGACCAAAGAGCCAACGGAGCGTTATTCTACAGGATTCGCGTTTTCCTGCGACCCAGCGAATGCGGACTTGCTTATCAATGCGGGGATTCACGAAATTCTCGATCTCCAGGAAAGAGGTTTTAAGGTTAAGAATCTGGAAAAGGTCCAAGAGATCCATTTACGTGGATACGAGACAGGACTCAAAGAGAACCGGTTCTGGTTGAGCAACCTCACTTCCGCCGCGAGAGAGGGCCGAGAGTTTACAGAGATTCTCGATTTCCCGAATCAGGTGAAGGAATACGACCCGCAGCAGATTCTGGAAGCGGCTAAGAAGTACTTCAGTTTCGACAACGTGGTCGTAGCTAAGTTGAATCCGAAGCACAATTAGGAATTATCAATTGTCGGTCGTGACACGAGGATTTGCTGACTGATGGCCAGTCGAGCGGCGCTTGAACTAACTCAACAGCCACTACACGCACAATTCAGATTCTTACGCAAATTCTGCAAAGGTTCCAAGGCTGCATTTGGAATCTCAACGGTCAGTCGTGTCCTGCCGCTAGTCCTGAAGAATGGATTTGAGGCGTTCCAGATTTAGGATCTGGTTGAGGGAATCTTCCTGAACAACTTCGTTGGCCAAGGTCTCCTTTTTGAGTTGAAGACTTTGGATCTTATCTTCGACAGAGTCCTTGATCGTAAGTCGGTAGGCGTTGACCGCATTCTGTTGTCCAATGCGGTGAGTACGATCGATAGCCTGGGCTTCGACGGCTGGATTCCACCAGGGGTCATAGAGAACGACGTAGGTAGCAGCGGTCAAATTGAGTCCCGACCCAGCGGCACGTAGGGATAAAAGGAAAGCAGTGATCGATTCGTCTTCCTGGAATTGGTCGACTAGCTCTTCTCGATTACGAGTCTTGCCTGTCAGCATAAGATGTTTGCAGTCGAGCTTTTGAAGCTCGGCCCGGATGATTTCGAGCATCTCGACAAACTGGCTGAAGATAAGCACCTTGTGCCCTTCATCCTTGAGTTCGGAAACGAGTTCGAGAAGGGCTTCGAGCTTGGCGCTGTTCATATCCGCGTATGCGGGATCTATGAGGCGAGGATGGCAGCAGATTTGACGTAGGCGAAGGAGTGAGGACAAAATATTGAATCGCTCTTTGTCAAACTCAGCATTTGTACTAATAGAGCGAATACTTTCCTGAACTCCTTTTAGTTCGGCGTTGTATAGATCAAGTTGATCACCCTCCATTTCGCAAGAAAGCGTCTCTTCGACACGCTCTGGCAGATCGGGAGCCACTTGAGATTTACTACGTCGCAGCATGAAGTGACGGACTCTTCCGAAGAGACGTTTTGGAGAATCAGGATCATTCTCCTTGTATTGGCGCTTGAATGACGATTGACTGCCGAGCAATCCCGGCATGGCGAATGCGAATAGGCTCCATAAGTCGAGAATTCGGTTTTCAACGGGTGTGCCGGTGATTACGATACGGTATTCCGACTGAAGTGCGTAGGCAGTTTTCGCTGTTTGGGACTGCGGGTTCTTGATGTATTGGCCTTCGTCTAGTACTGCGATGGTCCACGGTATCTGCGTAAAGAAACTTCGATTGATACGGAGTTGCGAGTAATTGGCGACAAGGAGGTCTGTACCATTCTCGGTCCAGTTAGGGGCGGTCATGCGGCTCGGATCGAAAGCGGAAATCGTAAGGAGCTGGGAGTGTCTATTGACCTCTTGCATCCAGACATGCATGACAGATTTCGGGCAGACGACGAGACACTTGAACGGCTCCTCTGCGGAGCGATGGAGTTTGAGCCAGGTAATCCAGGTCAAGGCTTGGAGCGTTTTCCCCAAGCCCATGTCATCTGCCAGAATCCCTCCGAAACGATTGTGGGACAGGAACGCAAGAAACTTGAATCCGTCTTCCTGGTAGGGTCGAAGTTGAGTAGCGATCCCTTTTGGAATATTAGCGGGAGTACGGGCGCTGATATCTTTGGCGCGCTTTCGAATGCTCTTGGCAAGGTTATCAGCCACGGCGTCCTCAAGCTGGACGTCTGCTAGTTGCATGGCATGAAAAGAGTGGGTGTCGCCGGCGGAATCACTGTCCGACAAACCTAGTTGCCGAAGCAGTTCCTTTTGGCCTGAGGCTACGGTCGGATCGAAGCGCTTCCAGCCTTTCCCCGGCAGGTGGACGTAATCGCCTTTAGCTTTTAAAAGAAGTTGCTGCTCATTCTCGGTGAGGGTTGTATCGAGGAGCTCTGGTTCGAGTTGGATATTGAACCAATCCTGGTGTTCGTTCGCGTCGATCCTTAAGGTGTATCTTCCTGCCGGCTTTTTGTCCACGAGTGAATCCAACTCATCATCGGCAATGATATGCAGTTCGCTTGGAATGCTCTGTATCCAAAGAGTGAATGTATTGGGAAAGTCGTAGTCGATAGGGCGAGTCCAAAGGCCTTGCTCGACCTCAGTGAGGTCGTAATCGTGAAGTTTAGTCAGATAGGGAGAGGCGTCTGGATACTCAAAGAGCGAACCTTCTTCGGGCATTTCAGAATCTTCGTCGGTTTCTAGATTGGGAGAAGCGGCCCAACCCTGTTCGGTTAGCGTAAACCAGTGCTTATGGTCTCGCGATACCGCTGCAATCGAGACTTTCAGGGACCTCTGATTCCCTTTAATCTCCTTCGATTCCAACACGGAGCAATAGATCTGGGGCTGAAGCGGAACGGTGACGATTTGGCCTTGCAGGCGTTCTGGCAGATCAAGGCCTTGATTCCGGAGGAAGAGAAGCCCTTCGGAGCTTTCGATGGCTTCCTGAGGGATTTCAAAGGGCTTGTTGGGATCCGCTTCTGCCTGAAGCAAGTTGGGACCGGGATACAAGAATTCAGCGTGAAGATACAGCGCCGTTTGCCCGGGTAGATAAGTGAGGGGAAAGGGGGCGGGACGACCATCTTCGAAGACGAGTTCCAGCTTGTAGTTTCCATTGGTGTTCGGGCCTTGTTCGGATCCGACCCATTTCAGTCGATCCGGTCGAATGACAAGCGGAGAACCTTCTTTGTCGACAACGAGACTTTTCGTATCCGATCTGTGGAGAAGCGCATTGAGGAAGGAGCAGTCTTCCGCTTTATCGAGGTCGATACGGGCGCGTTGGGTGGATCGGAAATAGTCCTGAAACAAGGCGCAGAGGGGCAGGCTTGAGGCAGCGAAGCGGTCGAGAAAGCCGAAGTCTTTCGCGAGCCACTGTGTGAGCTCGCGAGCGGATAGAGACGAGTAGTCTGGGAATCCGACCGTACGTGCTTCCCACTTGAGTGTACGGCCTTGAAGTTTGAGGCGCAGCTCTAGGTTCCCCGTGTGGCTGAAGTCTCGCCGTTGGGAAAGGTTTCCGAGCCGATTTTTCCAGAGTCGAGCCTCTTTCTTTTGTTTTCGCGACTGGATGTCGTTACGGATTTCATCCAATTGGGTTTGCGGCTCGAGAAACTTAGGCAGCACGATTTCGCGCTCGTCAAAAATGAGGGCAATGTACTGCCAAAGCGAATACTCATCCTCTGGCTGTTCCTCCCAAAGTCCGTTTGTAAGCGGAGTCTGCTGATTTTTCTCAATCGTAAGGATCTGATTGTCGAGTAGGGACAGATCCTTTGCATTTAACGCGTCTTTCCAATCAAGCCGGTCTAGGATTTCGGTCAGGCTTTCTAGAAACTCGTTTTCGTTCTTCGAGAGTTTGCGATCCTGCTCGGCTTCGATTTCGATTTTCCATTCCTTTAACGTCTTCCCCATACCTTGTTGGACTAGCTGGCTTAAGCGGTCCTTGATGCAAGACGGTAGTGTCTCGAATTATTGATGCAATAGGAAATTGCCTTACAATTGGGCGTTCGGGGGAGTCGTTTGCCCAGCCTGAAAAAGTTATCAAATTTTTGCCAACTCGCGACCTGTAGTACGCGACCGACCCTCTAGGGCGCTAGAAAAGCTGCTCTTCGAGGAAGGCCAGCAACTCTTCTTCCGTGACGCGCTTTTGCTCCGTAGTATCTCGATCGCGTAGCGTGACGGTTCCATCCTTTTCAACCGTGTCAAAATCGATGGTCACGCACCAGGGTGTACCAATTTCGTCCATACGACGATAGCGGCGTCCGATGGCTCCGGAGGCATCCCAGAAGACATTGAATTTTCTTTGTAGTTTATCGTACAGTTTTCTCGCTCTTTCGACGAGTTCAGGTTTGTTTTTGAGCAGGGGAAGGACGGCGATCTTGTAGGGAGCAACCCGAGGATTAAACTTCATCAAAGAGCGTTTTTCCCCTCCGATTTCGTCCTCGGTGTAGGCAGCGGTAAGTATTGCGAGAAGAACGCGATCGACACCGAGGGAGGGCTCGACGACGTGCGGGATGTATTTTGATTTGGTAGCCTCGTCGAAGATCTCCATGGATTTTCCCGAGTGTTCCTGATGTTGAGTGAGGTCAAAGTTGCCGCGACAAGCGATCCCCCAAAGTTCTTGTTCTCCAAAGGGGAACTGGAAGGTGATGTCGGTGGTTCCGCGGGAATAGTGGGAGAGTTTCTCCTGGGGATGAACATCCTCGCCGAGCATTTCTTCGGGAAGGCCTACGGAAACGAGCCAATTTTTACACCAGTCGATCCATTCTCGGTGGGCAGACTGCCAATCCGCGTCTGGTGCGATGAAGTACTCCATTTCCATTTGCTCGAATTCTCGGGAACGGAAAATGAAGTTGCGCGGGGTGATCTCGTTGCGGAAGGCCTTGCCGATCTGGGCGATCCCGAAAGGGATTTTAACACGACCGGTGTCGACAATGTTCTTGTAGTTGGCGAAGATTCCCTGGGCAGTCTCGGGCCGAAGGTAGGCGACGGCAGTCGAATCACTGAGGGCGCCGACTTTGGTTTCAAACATGAGATTGAAGTCGCGAGGAGGCGTGAGCGAGCCCGGTTCGCCGGTCGCTGGAGAGGGGATGAGCTCGTACTGGGTAGGGTCCGCTTCCGTATAGTCTTTTAGTTCGAGCGGTGCGAGTTCGCCTTGAACGCCCTGTTTGCGCTTCATTTTTTCAGCGGCGGCTTGGGCTGCGGCTTCCATTTCCCCGTCCTCCAGTACTGAGACATACCCGATGGTTTCACCGTTGACGACGACCGGAGAAAAGAAGAGCTGGTCCGCCCGGTAGCGCATCTTCGATGCCTTGCAGTCGACCATCGGGTCCGAGAATCCTCCAACGTGACCGGAAGCCACCCAGATCTTGGGGGACATTATAATGGAAGAGTCGAGGCCTTCAATGTCGTCCCGGCGGTGGACCATGTCCTGCCACCAGGCGTCTTTGATATTCTTCTTAAGCTCGACGCCCAGGGGCCCAAAGTCGAAAAAGCCATTGTAGCCACCGTATATTTCCGAGGACTGGAAGATGAATCCCCGGCGTTTGCAGAGGGCGACGATAGCGTCCATTTGATTGTTTTGCGATACTTGGGCTTTGGCCATGAGGCGTGTTTAAATGGTGAGTTCGATTGCGTGGGTCAAGCTTTGCCAGCTTGAGTTCCTGGCGTTGCGAAAGGATTTTCGGGAATTGTTCGCAGGCGGTGCAAATGAGGTCTGAAATTTGGTTGCCAAGCGAGTTTGGATGATCTTTGACTCTCCAACTACCGTAGAACTTTCAAAATACATACACCATGGCCGAACTAGAAGGAAATTGCCTCGTCGGGCAGTCGGGTGGACCGACAGCCGTAATCAATGCAACGCTCGCAGGCGTGATCGAAGAAGCGCTCAACTATGAGTGCATTGAAGAGATCTACGGCAGCCTTAATGGAGTGGTCGGCATTTTGAACGAGGACTTTGTGGATTTGGCCTCAGAATCGCAGCAGGCGATTCGTGGGCTCCGCGTCTCTCCGGGTGCCGCATTGGGGACGAGTCGCTTCCAATTCAAGAAACAGGCAGACTATGATCGGGCGATCGAAGTTTTCAAAACGCACAACATCCGCTATTTCTTTTACATTGGGGACAACGATTCCATGGCGACGGCGTCGAAACTGAATTCAGTTGCGGCGGAGCAGGGTTACGAGATGCGTGTGATTGGCATCCCGAAAACGATCGACAACGACATCACTCGCACCGACCACACACCGGGATACGGCAGCGCCATCAAGTACGTTGCGACAACAGTACGCGAAATGGCGTCAGACAACGAAGCGGTCGGTCAAGGCGACTACGTTTCAATTCTAGAAGTGATGGGCCGAAATTCCGGATGGATAGCGGCGGGGGCGGCTCTCTGTAAGCGACGGGATCATCCTCACGATCCGCCGCATTTGATCTACTTACCCGAGGTGCCTTTCGCTCCAGAAAAGTTCGTCGAAGATGTACAACGCGTGCTCCAGCGAGAAAAATTCTGTGTGATCGTAGTCGGCGAAGGGCTGGTTGATACGGACGGGAACTACGTTTCGATCGGATCCTCTAGTATTGACGCCTTCGGGAATGTCCAGCTTGGCGGTTCGGGCGAGTACCTGAAGGGGCTTGTTGAGCGCAACTTGAATGTGAGCGCCCGCTCTTGTAAATTGGGTATCGCTCAAAGAACGGCGGCGCATTGCGCTTCCAAAACCGATGTCGAGGAGGCCTACATGGCCGGAAGAGATGCGGTGATTGCGGCGGTTGAGAAAGAGGAGTCTGGAAAAATGGTCACTCTGCAACGCACCGAGTCGGATACGTACGCCTGTGAGACCGGGCTTGCTGACTTGAGCGAAGTTTCCCAAGGGACGAAACGGATTCCCGATGACTGGATCAACGACGATGGAGTCAGCATGAACTATCCATTTATAAAATACGCGTTGCCTCTCATTCAAGGCGAAGTGGACGCTCCCTTTGACAATGGACTTCCGGTTTTTACCAAGTTGAAGCGACTTCAAGTTGATAAGCAATTAGCGAGCTACGCACTGTAGCGGTTCGGAGCCTTCGTTGCTATTTGGGGTAAGCCGCATCGAAACGGGACCGGCGCAGTGGTTTCCGATAGACTTGAGATAAAGCCGTTGATCTTTCAGCGATTCGTATCGAGTCTATCGGGGATCCCTCCTGTCGGTCTTGCGTTCGATTACGGTTTCGCAGGTGATTGTGAGGATGATTGTCTCAATTCTTCCCAGATATTCTGAATGAACCCTAAAGTCTATTGGAAACGCCCGGAACGCTGGCTGGCGTTTTTCCTGACGCTTCTGGCGGTGTGTTCGTTTCTGGCGATGGTACCGGTCACACCAGAATTGTCTCCAGACAGTAGGTTTGAGTCTAGAGGCAATGAGAGTGACTTGGGCTTCATCGATCAGCTGCGAGGAGGCTCGACCGTGCCCCGAGTTCTGGGTCACTGGACTTCCTTGGCGCCGCCTTTGCTAGCGGTGCTCGTTGCTCTGTACTTCCGCTCAATGGTGTTTGCGCTGCTTTCCGCCTTTTTTGCGGGTGCCTTCCTCTCGTTTGGCCTAAATCCCTTGGTGGTCGTAACGCTAGCGATGCACGATTTCATCTGGAAATCGCTGAGCTCCAGCTTCAGTCTCTATATCTTCCTCTTTTTATTCACTCTGGTGGGTCTGGTCCATGTCCTTTCCCGAAACGGCGGGCTGAGTGGATTGGTGGACGTGCTGGGGAAGTTTGCCACAACTCGAAAACGGGCAAAAGTGTCCATCGGTTTAGCAGGAGTGGCGATGTTCTTTGATGCCCACGCAAGCACCGTGGTGCTCGGAAACACGATGCAGAAATCGTCTGACAAGTGGCGGATTTCGAGAGAAAAGCTCGCTTACTTGGTTGATTCCACAACGGCCCCTGTTGCGGGTTTGGCGGTGCTATCAACCTGGATCGCTGCGGAGGCTATGTTTCTGGGAAGCGAAGCGAAGTCACTTGGTATCAGAACTTCTGGATACGGAATATTCATAGAACTGCTTCCTATGCGTTTCTACTGTATAGGGACGATAATATTCCTTTTCATTAACTCGACTCTCGGCAGAGATTTTGGACCGATGTTCAAGGCTGAAAAACGAGCTGCGCTTGAAGGGAAAGTCCACGAGGATGGAAGCGAGTTGTTAGGGATTCAGTCGTCAGGACGAATGGAGCCAGATGAAGATACGCCGAGGAAGTGGTACAATGGACTAATCCCAATCGCTTGCGTTGTATTTGGAATCCTGATAGGAATTGTGCTATTGGGTCGGACCCGAATCATCGGATTGGGTGAATCTTTCTCTTTTGGGAGTTTCGAGGATTGGCGCCTAGCATTCGGTTTAGCGGTGGAGGGAGAAGATGGGGCAGGAGCGCTGCCTATTCTCTTCCTTGCCTCTGTATTCGGCAGTCTTGTGGCTTTCGCACTGACGTTGGGGCAACGGCTATTGAGTGCAAGGGAAACGTTTCAGGCCTACGTGAGTGGTATGCCAACCATGTGGATGGCGGTATTCATTTTGCTGATGACTTGGTCGATGCAGGATATTTGCGAGAACCTGGGAACGGCTGAGTACTTGATCGATTTGCTTGGAGATCGCATGCCGGTTTGGACGCTTCCGCTATTTACGTTTGCTGTGGCCTCCATGATGTCCTTTGCTACCGGAACTAGTTGGGGTGCGATGGGAATTCTGATTCCCATTATTCTTCCCTTGTCCTATAGTATGGGAGCTTTCGATCAGAGTGGAGGCATCCTGTTTTTTCTGACTGCAGCGGCCATTCTCGACGGAGCGATATTCGGGGATCACTGTAGTCCAATTAGCGATACCACCGTGCTGACCTCAATCTCTACCGGTTGTGATCACATTGCTCATGTGAAAACTCAATTACCCTATGCAGTTGTGACGATGGCGTTGTCAGGATTGTTCGGTTATTTAGCAGTTGCTGGCAATATGCCGCTTTGGCTTTTCTACGTTTTATTCCCAGTAGCCTCGGTAGGAATTCTCCTAGTCTTTGGAAGGAGAATTCCTAGCCAAGTGGCCTAGGGAAGTGCATAGAGCTCGACGAGAGCCACGCCTGTAGTTCCTTCTTCTCCCGAGATCCTCAACGTGTACAGCCCCGTATCTAGGCTAATGATCATTGCAGCATCTTGGCTTTGCGTATCAATCGCAAAGGCACCCACAGAAGCAGCCGCTTCGCTAATGGAAGAGAGTCCGTTCCAACCATCATTGGTGGCAATCACCTCTCCGGCTCCATTGATCACCTCTAGTACTGGATGTTCCAATACGCCCGCGACTTCAAACTGCTCGAGCGAGGGTCCAATTGCTCTGACAAGGATATCTGTAGGGAAATCACCCACAACTACAACGCCAGGAATGACCACTTCGCTTTGTGTTCCGACATAGGCCCGAGAGGAT
>JAUHWE010000595.1 GCA_030424825.1 Verrucomicrobiia bacterium | reverse complement strand
GCATTGATATTCCAAATAAACAGCGACGACAGGAGAGCGATCAAAGCCATCGTCAGCATCAGCTCGATCAAGGTAAAAGCCCGACGCAGCGTGTAACTGGCGTCTCTAATTTTCTCCACTTGAGTGCTCATCCCTTTTGCCTGCCCTGTTTGAATTCTCAAACGGGAACAGGCTCTCTCCTTTGGCCCTTTCTCAGGCCCCGATTACCAATTGGTAATATCGTCACCTGATTCGGTGCCATCCGGTCCTAACGAGTAGAGATCATAGGACGACGTGTTGTGCGTACCTGGGTACCGGTATTGGAGCTCGCGACCCCAAGGATCCTTCAAATCATCTTCTCCTCCAATGTAGGGGCCTCTCCATCTTCCCCCGTCACCCTCAGGACGAACCGCCAGCGCCTTTAATCCCTGTTGAGTCGAAGGGAAACTGCCCATGTGTATCCGGTAGCTGGTTAGCGGCGTTTTGAAAGACTCCTTTACCTTAAACCGGACCAATTCTGCCTGGTTCGTCCCAAAAAGATTGTCTACATTGGTAACGACTAACCCTACGAGGAGGACCATCAGCCCAATCACGAGCATGATCTCGATTAGCGTAAAACCGCGTTTGTTCGATAGCGACCGTCTTCTTCTAATTTGCTCTGTCATCATTTTGTCAAAAGGGCTCCGTAAGCTTTAGGGTTATTTATCGAAACGCTACTGCACTTTGGACGCTCGATGCAATCCTCAGGTTTCAAATTTGGTTTTCTCATAGCGCTTTAGCCAAGAGTCAACGCCTGCACTAGAGTCAGTCGTTTAAAAACGTTTTCGGTTCCGCCAGAAAAGGGGGCAAAAATTTGCCTTTTCGAGTAGGCAAAAACCGCTCTGAACACTGGCGAAGAACGATTCGACAACATCTTTCCCTTGTTTATCAAGGACTTACAATCTTGGCACGCGTAAAGCTATGCAAGCGACAACTCATTCATGATCGCATCAAGCAAAGTTACGGAACAAGCGGAAAGTCGTTGGAAACTCATCGTCGAACGCTTTCGCGCTGCCTGCATTCTCCATCGCGAGAAACGCGAGTCAGAGTCACGCCGTATCATCAAAGAAGAGCTGCCGGATCTGATCAAGTCTTGGATCAAGCTCCTGCCCACTTCTCTGAAAGAAGACGCAAAGGCCGATCTTCGGGACATGTTCACCAAAGAGCAGTCACTTGTAGACCAAGGAATGCGGCTGCAAAACGTTTTTCGGGAAACGCTGGTTAAGCGGATCATTCCTCAGGTTGAGGAACAAGTCGCCGCAAAGTATCGTGCGATCTATTTGCGGGAACAGCAAAAACGGGCCCTTGAAGTAGAGGCATCCCGCAAAAGACCTTGGGTCAAGACCGCTACGCCTCAAGCCACTTCCCAAGAATCGTCCCCCAAAGGCCGCATCTCAATTTCAGACATCAGCAGCATGATCGACGCCGTGCAGCGAAACGACTCCGAGATTCTCGCCAACTCCATTCTTCCCCTTGACGAAATCGTCGGAACTCTGGGAAGAGCGAACATCGACGCCATACTGGCAGAATCCTGATTTCCATCTCCCCTTTCAGCCACACTCAGCAACTTTATTCCCTATCCAGCCATGCCACAAAAGACTGTCAATCAAACCACCGATAACCTCTACAGCGAATCGCAAGACAACGCGTTTCTGGGCTATCCCTCTTCACCCGGCCTCATTTCTACGGCCGACCCCGATTTTGAGGAGCCTTCTGAACCGGTCGCAAAAATTTCGACTCCAGAAAAGCCAGCCGCAAAGCCAAGTCCAAAAACCAAGCCCAAGCGCTCCAATCTAGAGACGCTTCTCGTAGGTCTCGATCTGGGAACCAACACGACTTGTGTCCAAATTGCCGAACTCGGAGCCGAGACGGTTGAAGCGTCCGCCTTGATACCAACGGTCGTCGGCTATGCTCGACCGGGAATCCTGCCAGACGTACTTCCCGGCAACCAAACCACTTTTTTCGGCGAAGAAGCGATCGCCCATAAGCTCCACCTCGATCTGGTGCAGCCTCTCAAAGACGGTGTTATCGATGATTTGGAAGCGGTTCGCGACTTTCTCGGGTACGTGAAGGAAAGAATTGGCGATTCCGAGGACACGGAGTACCGCGCCGTCATCGGCACTCCCGCCAACGCAGATCCTCAAGCCAAAGAGAACATCCGCCTCGCGATCACCCAGCTTTTCGACAAGGTCATCCTCATCCCTGAGCCCTTTCTCGCCGCTCTCGGCAGCCGCAAGGAATCGACTAATGTCGACCCGATCACCAACTCGATTTTCGTAGATATAGGAGCCGGCTCTTCCGACGTATGTCTGATTCAAGGCTACTATCCTTCGAGCGACGACCAAATCAGCTTCGCATTCGCAGGCGATGCCGTCGACCGGATTATCCAAAAGTCCATTCTGGGAAAATATCCGGATTGCAGGATCTCACTAAGTAAATGCCGTGAGATCAAGGAAACCTACAGTTTCGTCAACGGATCCAAGAACTCAGTGCTCGCTCCCGTGATGATACACGGAAAAGTGAAACGCCTCGAAGTGGCTGATGCCATCGATACCGCTTGCAGCGCGCTTCTCGAAAAAATTTACCAGGCCGTTCGCACGCTCATCATGCGTGCGGATCCTGACAGCATCCCCTCCCTACTGGAAAATATCATCATCACCGGTGGAGGCAGCATGATTCCCGGTTTCGACGAAGGGCTTGAGTCTCTTCTATTAGAGGAGGGATTCGAAGGATGCAAAGTCACTTGCGTAGGCGAGTCCTACAAATCGCGAGTCGCCGCCGGCGCCCTGATAGCGGCTCACCAGGCCGATGAACGCCAATGGCAAAATCTTTTACGTTAGTGTAGTTTGTAGGTAATATAGACCTAGGGGTAGGTTAAATAGATCAACCACTTTGTGGTGCAGGAATAGGATGGCGGGCTCCGGTTTTTACTGGGGTCCGTCTTTTTGCCTAGACCCGGCGGCTGAAATCAAAGGGTCGAGGCCGTGGAAACTCGCTCATATCACAACAATTTCGTCATTTATTTCGGTCCCGGCCCAGAAACACGCCCTAAGCGGAAAAGAGCAAAAGCGCCCAATGCTATGAGTTACAGAACAATTGCTACTTAAGAAAAACACTCGGAATCCGTAGTTCTAGGGAGCAACAGGAAGTTCAAATACATGAAAAGCGTCGTAATTATAGAAGATCAAACCGCAATCAGGGAAATGGTTTCCGAGTTCATCTCGCTGTTGCCAGGCTACGAGATTGTGGGTTCGTTCGGCAACGGCGAGGAAGGTTTGCAAGGATGCATCAAGCTAAAACCGGAAACCGTCATTTTGGATGTTGGTCTCCCCGAACTCAGTGGTACTGAGGTCCTTAGAGGACTGACGTTGCATGTACCCGGAGTCAAAGTCCTCATTTTCTCCGGAAAAGCGAGCTCTGCGAACATCCGTGAACTGCTGTCTGCTGGCGCTCAGGGATACGTCGATAAAATGGACGGATTTGACGAGTTCAAGAAAGCGCTCGACATCATCTCAGGAGGCGGAACGTTCATCGGCC
>JAUHWE010000594.1 GCA_030424825.1 Verrucomicrobiia bacterium | reverse complement strand
GCTGCGTTTATATTTTTCGCATTCAAGATCTACCAGTTTCATCATCACAATTTCGGCTATACGCTGCTCCCTCTATTCAGCCACGACTTTCAAGAGCAATCCCTAGATATTCTCAAGTCGACTCCCCACTACACACACGACCACGGATACGATGGCCAATTCTATGCTCAACTCGCCCTAAAACCGTCCGCACAGGGGATCGAAATTGAAAAGGCGCTCGATAACTACACTTATCGAGCTCGACGTATCCTATTTTCATGGACAGCATGGGCATTGGGAATGGGCGATCCTTATTGGGTCCTCCAAGCTTACTCCTTTCAGAACGCCCTATTCTGGTTTCTCACTGCGCTGTTGCTCATTCATTGGCTTCCACCCGTCAATTGGCAGAACACGCTCCGATTCCTAGCCAGTTTTTTCACCCTGGGGCTCATCAACAGCTTCAGCCGGGCCCTATTAGACGGTCCCAGTCTTTTTCTCATCGCCCTAGGAGCCTACCTGATTGAAACCCGGCGCTCGTGGCTTGGCGCGGCAACCTTAGGCCTTGCCGGTCTAGCGAAAGAAACCAACATTCTCTCCATAGGCGCACTGATCGGTCCGGGTAAGTTTCGCTCTAACCTCAATCCTCAGTTCTTTCTCAAAGCCGCCCTGGTGATCCTCCCCTTTTGCCTCTGGTTCGCTTTCGTATCGAGCTCAAGTCAACTAGGGAAGTCCGTAAATATCGGTGGGCGTAATTTTGAATTTCCGTTTGTCGGCGCTTTCGAGACGTTTCTGATGATCATCAAAGAGGGGGGTGAAAAAGGTTTCCCCGCAAACACGTTTCTCACACTAGCCATGCTGGGAAGCCTACTCGTCCAAGGAATCTATCTTCTGGCACGTCCTAAATGGGACTCCGTCTGGTCCCGGATCGGCATCGCATTCGCCGTTCTGATGCTCATCCTCGGACCTGCAGTTTGGGAAGGGCTGCATGCGGCACCGCGCGTGTTGCTTCCCATGACAATTGCCTTTAATATCGTTTTCTCCCGAAAGAGCTTCCTCCTTCCGGTCTTAATCTTCGCCAACACGCTCACATTCGTGGGACTGAGCTCCTTCAAGCCTCTTCTCATCGAGGAACACTACGAAATGTCGGACCAGTCAAATTTGGCCTACAATGCAGAAACCAACCAGTATTCGTTTTTAGAATTCATAAGCGGCTGGTCCATCGTGGAAGGGAAAAAGAGCCGTTACTGGAGATGGTCCGAAGGTGACAGTGTCGCCGAGTTTTTCAACCCGGGAAATCAAAGTCTTCAGACTGAACTCGTATTTACACCCAAAACCATAACTCCAAGAAACATCTTTCTTGAATTGAACGGAGAACTCATTTGGCAAGCGAAGAACGAACAACTTTACGGCGACGTCTACACGATTCCTTTCGTCCTCGCTCCGGGCACCAATACCCTCAGATTCTATAGCCCAACTCCACCCGAGACGGTTGGAAACGATCCCAGAAAACTCAGCTTCGCTCTCGTCGACTACAAGATTCACCTCATCCGAACGATTCCAGAAAGCGAGTAAACCGCGTCAGAAATTCTGCGGTCTCAAATAGAAGCGATTCTACCCAGTTGTCCATTCCTACTCTGATTCTATCAGCAGCCAGTCACCGAGCACCTCGCTCGTTTTAAGGGTGTAAGGAATTCTCGCAGCAGACAGGAGAGACTCAATCTCTTCTTGCGATTTCATACCTTCATCGTCAATCCAAACAGCTTGGCGATAGCCGTGGTTCCGAAGCCAAAGCATGGTTTGCAAGCGAACAGAGTCCGATCCCCAGTTATAGCGAAAACCCGCTCGGTCTGCAGCGTAACCAACAGTACCAGTACGAAGTTCACCCCAAACTACGTGGACATCGGAAAAGGCAACCTGGTAAGGAGCAATCTTTGATTCAAAACTAGACTTCACATTTACATTGGGAATTCCAATTGTAGTTGCCATTGCGATACTTATTAGGCTGCCTATTCCGATAACAGCGACCTTTGCCCGCCTTCCAATGCGCTCTAAATCGATAACGCCTATCGCTAAACCGAAGCAGACGAGAGCCGTCGCATAGGGGTAATAGTCGATTTGAACTTTGTGAGTCAGGTAGAAACCGTAATTGAATAGGCAAAGTAGAATTCCAAATACGAACCATCGCAGCCTCCGTGTCCAAAAACCTTGGACTGCCAATGAGAAAAGACCAATCAGGTGCGGAAACAGCCAGCTCCGATGAGTTATGAAATAGAATCGCGCGTTATCAAGAATGCGGGACTGTTCAGCCAATTCCTGGTCGATCACCGAATAGGTCGGCTTCAGCGGATGCCCGAGGAGAAAATAAGCATAGGCAAGATAAACCCCGAAACCTCCCGCCAACGCCACCAGTCCAACCTGGACCGTGCCCTTAATTACCGATAACATCGATCTTGCGGGATTCGGTCCAAGAACGAGGAAAGCCAGCGCAAAAGGGAGAAAAAGAATTACGTTTGGAATCCTGAATACAGTAGCCGCAGAGAGAAGCGCAATGCTCCATATTGGCCTTCGAGGAAGAAGCCATCCCGCCCCAATTAAAAGACCATAAGTGGGCGCGAGTGAATCCACGCGCCTGAGCTCCAGAGTAACCGCGTCCATTTGCGCCAACAGACCCACGAGTATCGGAACAAAAGCGAGGGAGACGATGCTCCATTCTCCAGCGGCGAGGCGACCCGCCAGCGCAAGAGCCATACATCCCAGTATCACACTGGCAATTGGGAACACATTTCTCCGATACTCTATCGGGAATGGCGCCAGCAGAAGCCCAACTCCAGGTGGATACTGATTGATGATCTTTTCTTCATTTGGACCAAGGTGGTAGGCATGGGGCGCAATCATCCAACGATAGCTGTCAGGGTTGGAGTTTTTCGAGGCTAGCTCATGAATAAGCTCATCCGCAAATGGTCGGTCGACATGATCCGAGAACAACCGACCTTCCGAAATCGCCTTGGCCATATTCAGATAGCCGAACTCATCGCAGCCGACAGGCAGTAGATGCTCATTGCGATTAAAGGTGCTATGAGACTTCCAGCCGATGACCGAAGTGATGATCACAAGACTGCAAATCCAAGTCAGCCCTTTCTTCGAATTCAGCAAGTCCAGAAATTTTGAGTTGGTTGTCTGCTTGGACACGATCCAGTTTTAGGCACAGGGATACTGTTAGTAATTGCACCTAATATGAATTACATATCAAGCTATTTACCCAACCTAGTTCGATTCGGGAATATAGAGCCCCTCAGGATCCATTCCACTGGCCCTCAACTCTCGGAGACTTTGAGCATTGTCCCGCTTCGCTAGCCGGTTCCCTGAGGCATCTCGGACCAAAGGGCAGTGATAGAACGCAGGAGGAGTCGCCCCGAGAGCTTGATAAATCAATAACTGCCGGGCCGTCGACACCAGCAAGTCCTCCCCGCGGACAACTTCTGTTATACCCATTGCAATATCATCCGCGACCACCGCCAGTTCGTAAGATGGAATCCCATCTTTTCTCCATATGAGGAAATCGCCGAAATCGACCCCGGCAACAAAACGCTGAGG
>JAUHWE010000593.1 GCA_030424825.1 Verrucomicrobiia bacterium | reverse complement strand
CGTTATCAACTGGATTACAGACGAATTAACGGTCGCCTATGAGCACCACAAAAGCTCGGACCGCAAGACCGTCCTACGCCGCCTCAATCGCTACGAATACAACCGTACCGTTCGTGATCTTCTCCACCTACAGCCTCTGCTAATCGATCCTACGGAGTCTTTCCCTCCGGATGAAACGGAAGAGAATTTCAATAACATCGGATCCGCCCTCATTACCTCCGACTTTCTGCTGCAAGGCTACTTGGATGCGGC
Source organism: Verrucomicrobiia bacterium (assembly GCA_030424825.1). Classification (GTDB taxonomy): domain Bacteria; phylum Verrucomicrobiota; class Verrucomicrobiia; order Opitutales; family Opitutaceae; genus Pelagisphaera. The sequence continues at coordinate 3,345 of JAUHWE010000593.1, read as the reverse complement.
AGAGTCCTACATTGAACAAGCCACGCGCCAAGGTCCCGAGCCAGAAATCCACTCCTACCAATTCAACGCTCCTTTCTACACCGCTCGCAACCGCTGGGATGGAAAAGACGTCGCGGGAGAGTTTCAGCATATCCGGAAAAACACGACCGACCAAGATGGCTTTCTCTGGCTGGAAAAGCTAGAACAAGGTGTTCCAGAAAGCGGATACTACAAGCTCAGATTCAAGGCTCAGGCCATCAATCGCGAGTACCCCTATCCGGAAGAAATTGTCGGCACCCGCAAGAGCGAACCCCTCCGGGTCGATGTGATTGCGGGTTCTCGTGAATACGGCGAACTGGAATTTCTCACATCGTCAGACCGGAAAGTCGCTGGCTTCATCATCGCCGATGAAGCTCCCGTATGGTACGAATCACGCATCTGGCTGGACAAGGGATATCAGCCTAGACTGACCTTTCCCAATGGGCCCAATCGAGTAAAGCCGCTTCGCAAGCCACTCGTCCATAAATACCCAGAGCATTTTCAGGAGTTCATCCACAATTGGACCATACCCGGCGATGGGCTCTACCCCTACCCGATTGAAGAAGCCGAAGCGCGGCGCATCGAAGCAGAAGCCAAAAAAATCGCCACGGCTGTCGGCCGCGTTTTGGATACGGAAGGAACTTCCAACAAATTCAATCGACGCGATGGCTGGGCCGCCTTCTATCGCGGATACGAAGGTCCTCGAATACGAGTTTTTGAAATCGAACTGGAAGGTCCTTTTTATGAAGACTGGCCCACCCCCAGTTACCGTGCGCTTTTTGGCGACAAGGAGCCGACGATGGAAAATGCGCGACCTATCCTGGAGAGATTTGCCAACGCTGCATTCCGCCGACCCGCAGATGAGGCGAAAATTGATGTCTTGCATGACCTCGTTCAGTCCTCATTCGAATCTGGCAAATCGGCATTCGAATCGTTGAAGATTGGTTTCCGAGCAATCTTATGTTCGCCCGACTTCCTCTACCTGAAAGAGCCGGAGGGCCGTCTCGACGACTACGCCCTCGCTTCGCGACTTAGCTATTTCCTTTGGTCCACCCAACCCGATCAAACGCTGAGAAAACTCGCCGACGCGGGAACGTTGTCCCAACCCGAGGTGCTGAAAGGGCAAGTGCTTCGTATGTTAGAGGACGAACGGTCGCAAGCCTTCACGGAACAATTCACATCACGATGGCTGGAACTCTACAAGATTGGCACCATGCCGCCGAGCGATAAAGATTTCATGACCTACTACGTGGACGGCTTGGAAGGTTCTATGAAGCGAGAAACGCAAACCTTCTTCCAATACATACTGGAGAACAATCTCCCCATCAGCACCTTTCTCGATTCCGATTTCACTTTTGTCGATGGAGGACTCGCTCGACTCTACGGGATCGATGGAATCACCGGTCCCGATATGCAAAAGGTTTCCCTCGCTTCTCTTCCCCAGCGAGGAGGCTTGCTGGGACAGGCAAGTATTCTCACTGCTAGCGCCAATGGCATCGACACCTCTCCCGTCATCCGTGGTATCTGGATTTTGGATAACATTCTGGGTGCTCCCCCCGCACCTCCTCCACCCGATGTAGAACCCCTCGAGCCGGATATCCGTGGCAGCACTACCATTCGTGATCAACTGGACAAGCACCGGGAAACGGCGGCTTGCTACGAGTGCCACCGAAAGATCGACCCCCTCGGCTTCGCGCTTGAGAATTTCGACCCCATCGGAGGCTGGCGGGATCACTACCCCCGCGGCAGGTCAAAAGGACCTCTGATCGATGCTTCAGGGCAACTCCCCAATGGAGACCAATTTTCCGACATCAAGGCGTTCAAGTCGGTACTCGCGAGTCGCCAGGAGCAATTCGCACGCTGCCTCACCGAGAAGCTATTGGCCTACTCCATGGGGCGAACCATAGAATTCACCGATCGGCCCGAGATAGATCATCTCGTAGCGCAGCTAAGCGACTCCGGATCCGGACTACGCGATCTCGTTGTCCAGATCACGCAAAGCGAAGCATTTCTGACCAAGTAGGCAGGGCAAAAACCTCCGGGCGTGCCGCATTTTTAAGACCTTCCTATGCGTCAAGCACGGAGGTGGTCCTTGCCCTAACCCTTTGCAGAGAACTACAATGGTTAAGAGCTCGCGCTATGCCGGCGTTGCCAGAGAAAGCGATCGAATCGCATGACACGGCACTGCGCAAACGCAGGCCCTACGGAGCGAGAGCTCTAGGGAATCAGGTAGGGCGAGGACCTCCGGGCCCGCCGCGTTTTTATGATCTTCCTATGCGGCACGCCCGGAGGTCGTTGCCCTACCTAAAAACTCCATTCCCACACAGTTCCCAGACCGTTAGCTAAAAACCCCTTTCCGCAAAGCGGTATCCTGCTCGAGCTAGAGATCTCTGATTAAGCCTACCCGCAACAAACTCGATTTTCGTATTCATTTTCAAAAACGACTCGCAACGCTCACGGCACCCTCTAGCCTCCCTCTCCTATGATACCCAAAGGCAAATGGCTTTTTTCGATTCTCCTGATCGCCTCAACCCTCGCCACAGGCGAACTTTCCGCCCGCCCCAATATCGTTTTGATTGTTTCTGATGACCATGGTACCGATGCCCTCGGATGCTACGGAAATCCGGTGATCCAGACCCCGGCCCTGGACTCCCTTGCTGCCGACGGAACCATCTTCTCAGATGCCAATTGCACCACGGCAAGCTGCAGCCCCAGTCGATCTGTAATTTTGAGCGGATTACATAACCACCGAAACGGTCAATACGGCTTGCAGCACACGTTCCATCACTATCAGAGCTTCGACGACATCAAGAGCTTGCCGGTCGCGTTATCAGAAAACGGCTACCGCACTGCCCGAATCGGAAAGTTTCACGTCGCCCCTGAAGCGGTCTATCAGTTCGATTTCGTTTTATCCGCAGGTGCCGCCAACGATCCTGGCACCATCGGCCGCAGTCCATGGGAGATGGCGGAACAGTCCCGCCCGGTTATCGAAAGTGATGACTCCAAGCCCTTCTTTCTTTTCTACGCTACCGACGACCCGCATCGTTCCAACGCGTTTACACCCGACGGCCTACCTACCTTTGACACGTACCCCGATCCGAATCGATTCGGGAACCGTGACGAGGGATATCCGGGAATCAAGCCAGTCACCTACGATCCAGAAAAAGTGATTGTGCCCCCTTTTCTACCCGATACCCCCGCTTGTCGAGCGGAGCTCGCGGAATACTACCAATCCGTTTCTCGTCTCGACCAGGGCATTGGCCATCTCATCAAAATCCTTAAACGCTCGGAAAAATACGACAACACCTTGATTATCTATATTTCCGA
>JAUHWE010000592.1 GCA_030424825.1 Verrucomicrobiia bacterium | reverse complement strand
CTTGGGCGTCTGGGCGTTGTTGGCGAACGGGGCCATAGGCCAACTAAGATGCCTAAAAATCTCTCAACTGGCTACGCATATCGAGTATACCGCTAGTCACATTTTCCCTCAGAAACGTGGAGGGCGGAGAAAAAGACCTTTGACCTCATCCCCTGAAGTGGGCTGTTCTATTAGGTGTGGAATTGATAGACGCGAACAACAGCTTGTCGGATCTTAAGACGAGCCGTGCGATGTCTAAGAAGCTGTCTGAGACACGGATGTTTCAGGACTATGAAAAGGCGTTTTCAGAAGCGAGTGGTCTACCGCTTGCGATCCGTCCGATTCAGTCTTTCCAAATTGCGATGCAGGGGAAGCGAAACCAAAACCCGTTTTGCGCACTCATGGCGAAATCCAGTAAAAGCTGTGTCGCTTGCCTGGAGATTCAGTCTAAGTTGGAAGAGGAAGCGCGGCTGGAGCCCAAGTCGCTGAGCTGCTTTGCCGGATTGTGCGATACGATGGTCCCCATCCGGGTGGGTGAGAGAATAATCGCCTTTTTGCAGACGGGTCAGGTGCTGCTGGAGAATCCTAATGATGCGGCGTTCAGTGAGATCACAAAAAAGCTGCTCAAGTGGAGCATGGAGTCGGATCTCAAGAAATTCGAAGAGGCTTATTTTCAGTCGAAAGTGCTGACTCCTGAGCAGTACCAAGGATTCGTGCGTATGCTGGAGACCTTCGCAGCCCATCTGGCGCTGGTTGGAAATTCGATCGCGGTTAGTGAGACCAAGGTGGAGCCCGATTCGGTCAGAAAGGCCCGTAGCTATATAGAGGAGAATTATGACCGGCCGATTTCGCTCAAAGAGGCTGCCGGTGTGGTCAACACCAGCGTCCGCTATTTTTGTAAGGTGTTTAAGAACTACACCGGAATCACGTTTGTCGACTATCTCACGCGGCTCCGTATCGAGAAAAGCAAGTCGCTTCTGCTCAATCCCCATAGGCGAATTAGTGAAGTCGCCTTCGAGGTGGGATTCGAATCGCTGACGCAGTTTAATCGCTCCTTTAAGAAGTACGCTGGAATGACCCCGACGAAATACCGGGAACAGTCTGGTTGAGAAGATTCTCGATGATGGGTGATCCGCAGTCCATCGCAACAGGACGGCTGTGGCTCAGGCCTGTTCAATAAATCAAATAATTGTAGGGGCGTCGCTTGCGGAGACCGCTCAAGTGGCTAGATCATCTAACAATGCGGTCGCCGCAAGCGACGCCCCTACACAAAAATCCATATAATCCAACTTATAAGGCAGTCTCTTAAAGTGCAGGACAAGGTGACAGTGTCGAGCTTGCTTCGATTCAAGTCCGGAGAAAAGCCCAAACGATTCCAATGCTGGCGATTGAGCTGAGAGGCATTAGGATGGCTGCCAGCAGGGGGGTGACAATTCCGGCGAGAGCCAGTGAGATCGTTACAAAATTATAGGAAAGGGCGAAGGCCATAAGCGCACGGATTGCCGATCGCCGTTTCGTGGCCAAATCGAAGAGCGACCTCACTCCTTGGATACCGGCTCCGAGGTAGTAGAAATCCGCTTTGCGGGCCAATGTTGTTTTCTCCGCTGCGGGGGTTCCTGAACAAAGGGCTGCGTCAAACGCTAGACTGTCGTTGGCTCCATCGCCTAGAATCAAAGAAGTAGCGCCGTCATGTTCTCGGAGCCATTCTTGCTTCATCTGCGGGCTGGCGTCGCCGATGGCGGAGTCGGCGTCAATGCCCAATGTCCTTGCGGCCTTCTGGACTTTAATTTTCTTGTCTCCGCTTAGAATGGATATGCGAAACCCCTTTTGCTTTAGAGTGTCAATTTCAGTCGTGGCATCCGCCCAGGGACGGTCTTCAAATAGAAGCTCTGCCACCGACTCTCCATTCCTGCTTAGAATCGTGGCATTAGATTCCATGCCGGTCGCCCAGTCCCCTTTACCGAAGCGCCAGTGGTCCCCATTCTTGGTTCCTGTCATGCCCTGTCCCAAGATTTCCTCTACGTGCCAGCCAGATGCCTCTTTTAAGTATCCTTTCGCGAACAGGGTTTCGTGAACCGTAGTGGCCACGGGATGCCGAGAATTACGGGTTAACGCGCTAAGGGCTTCAAGTTCGGTTTCATCCAGGTTTTTTAAGATCTCCGGGTTGGTCCAATCCATCGTGGATCGGGTGAGGGTTCCCGTTTTGTCGAATACGACCTGTGTGACCTCGCTTAATCGATTCCAAAGGCTGGCCGTCCGTACGAAAACCCCTTTAAGTTTAAGTTTGGATACCGCGAGTTCATTGGCCAATGGCAGGGCGACTCCGAGTGCGCAAGGGCAGGAAACAACCAGCGCTGAAACAAAAACGACCATCGCTTTAGGCAGCGATCCCAGAAGGGCCCAGACAGCGGAGCCCAAGACGGCGATCACGATTACTGTGATTAGATATCTCGAGATCCAAAGTTGGGTTACCTGGTCCTGTTCGGATTTTTCCTCGCGACTGATCAGCAGTTCATGAAGAAGTGAGTCTTCCCAATGTTCCTCGGCCATCAGTTCAATCTGGGAAGCGCTTTGGTTTATGGAACCGGAAGGTACGCGAGCGCCCTTCGAAAACAGACGAGGATCGGATTCACCGTTAATCCAGTCCATTCCCTGGCTGGCTTTTTCGGAAATGAGTTTGGAGTCGACGGGTACCCAGCAGCCAGGATCCAGAAAGTAGCGATCGCCTACTTGAAGGTCGCGGGAATCTATTTTATGAATACGTCTATCTTCGCCAATTTTCTCGACTTTGGGCGGTTCGACTTCAATTTCGGCGAGGCGATTCCGGTTTCGTTCAATGGCAAAAATCTGCAGCCACTTGCCGCAAAGCATAAGAAAGACAAACGTAGAGATGAAATCGAAGTACAGCAAGGCGGGGTCTCCTCTGGAAAGGAAAACGAATACGGAAGCGGAATAGGCCACGACGAGTCCTAGGGAGATCGGAAAGTCCATGTGAATGATCCTAGCTTTCGCCGCCGCATAGGCTCGATGGATGAAGTAGGATCCGCCGACGAGCATGCTCAGCGTGGCGAACACTCCCGATAGCCAGTTGAAATGAGTCGAAAACAGGAAGCTCTCCTCCATGCCGAGATAGCTGGGAAGCGTGTAGAGCATTCCATTTAGAGCGAAAGCGCCGCAGAGAGCCAGACGCCAAACCAGCTTGCTGTTCTCACTCGGGGGTGCGCTGCGTTTCTCGAACAAGTCGTAGCCGAATCGATGCAACTCATGGGCGAATCGGACAATGTCGAAGACGCCTCTATTCCATTGGAGCTGGATTTCCCCTCGCTGAACGTTGATACGGCAGTGAGTGCCTCCAGACTGTTTGGAATAAAGTTGCTCTATTAGCCATACGCAACCGATACAGGAGATTCCTGATACGGCGAGTGTCAGGCTTGGCTCTCGAGAGCGAATGGATTCTACCTGTGCGGCGGCTTCCTGGAGCCATCGAAAATCTTTCGAAGTGAATACGCTAAATCCAATCGGCGAACTTTGGGCGTTTTGAAAATCGTAAAATCGATCTAGGTTTTCCTCATGAATGAGCTTGTAAACGTACTCGCATCCGGAGCAGCAATAGGATTCGT
>JAUHWE010000591.1 GCA_030424825.1 Verrucomicrobiia bacterium | reverse complement strand
TCAAAGAAATCAGTTCTCTGGATTTCGGTTGAGTCTACCGAGTCGGCCAAGCTTCCAAGTCTTCCTTTAATGAGGGGCTTTCTTGCGAAAGTGACCCTAAATACGGCGGCAAATTAGCCGTTGTTAGTACCACGGGCTAGCCCGTGCAAAGCAACGAAGCCGATTACCGACTATGAGCCTAATCAACCAGGCCCTTAAAAAGGAGCAACAAAGACGAAGTCTGAACCTAAGAGGAGACTCCGTTTCCGATATTCCTACCTATGATTCTGGAAATGTTGGAAATGGACTCTCTCCATCTGTCCGACAGAGCAATCGTAGCCTTTCCATCCTCCTCGGGTTTACCGGTGTCGGCGCTCTCCTTCTCGTTTTGGGGATCGGTTTTGTCTACTTTGGAAAGTCCTACCTGAATCAATTGAATTCGACCCCTATGGTGTCGCAGGCTGAAACCAGCACTTCTTTCGCTGCGGAAACGCCTGAAACCCCAGTGACCACCGTATCCGATATTCTAAAAGAAATCGAAGAGGAGAAGCAGGAGCTACTAACGGCAGAAGCCGCTTCCAACGAGGAAATCGCAAATCCAGATTCAGAAACGGAAGCCCCCCAAGGAACAGCTGCTGAAGAAACGTCCGAAGTCGAGCTACAAGAGGGAGAGCCTGAGGAATCGGCAACGGCTGAAAAAGCCCCCGCTGAGCCGGAATACGATTTTAAAATCCAGAATCTCATAGACGAATTGCAGGTCCTCGGCTACCGCTCGGCCGGTGTCAATTCCCGTCTCCTGATGAATGGACGGGTCTTCAAGATCGACGATATTATCGACAATGAACGCGGCATTCGCTTCATCGGGTCGGACGGAGAAAGCCTCGTCTTCGAGGCGCCATCAGGGTACCGGTATCGCAAGCCTCTCTGATCGGCCAGCTCGGATTTCAGACTTGTTGGGGTCCGGAATTACGCGATTGAACTTTGTTTCCTTGGAGCCATGCTTTCGGCACCATGGACGAAGTTTATTACCATTCTCCTATTGGAGGGCTCAGAATCCAAGCGAACTCGAAAGGAATCTGTTCGGTCACCTTTGCCGACGCTCTGATATCGGACCGTGAAACGACTTTGCCCGCTGCCAACCCTCATCTTAAAAGCGCCGTACAAGAGCTCGACCTCTATTTCTCTGGCAAATTGAAAGCGTTTAAAACTCCTTTAGCCGCAGAGGGAACCCCTTTCCAGAAAAGTGTGTGGAAGGAACTGGGAACGCTTTCGACTGGATCCACCACTCACTACGGCGCGATTGCGGAGCGAATCGGAAATCCCAAAGCGTCCCGCGCTGTAGGAATGGCAAACAACCGTAACCCTGTACCCATTCTGGTCCCGTGCCACCGTGTTGTCGGGAAAAGCGGGGCCCTAGTTGGGTATGGTGGCGAGCTTTGGCGCAAGGAGTGGCTTCTCAGGCATGAGGGAGCGCTCGCTTAGCTCAGGACACCGACATTTTTCCTGAAATTATGGATCTGTCATCATACGTAGTCGCCATTTGGCCCTATCTAGGGACCTACCTCGGCTTCGGTTTGGCGTTCATTTTGATCGCCCGCCTCATGCGAGAGAAACGACGGCCGAGCGCAACGGTCGCCTGGCTACTCGTCATTTGGTTCGTCCCCCCCCTAGGCGTGCCCTTGTACCTCATTTTCGGCGGTCGGAAAATCTCAAGGCTTACCCGCGATAAGAGTCGATTGAACATCGCTTCGCCAAACGAGACGGGAACCATTAGTTCGTCCGCTTTCGGCGTGATATCTAATGGAAATCGAACCGAGATGCAACCCACTGGAGTTCAGGCCTTTAATTCACTCATTGGAGAAATTCGAGCCGCTCGTGAATCGATAGAAATTACCACTTTTATTCTTACCCACGACCCTATAGGGCGAAGAATCGTAAAAGAGCTTTCACTCAAGGCCAGTGCCGGAGTTGAAGTTAGGCTACTCCTGGATGCCGTGGGTTCATTCGGAATGAAGACGCTCTACATGCTCGAACTTTCCAAGGCGGGAGGACGGATTGAGCGGTTTATGCCTGTATTCCCTTTCCTCTCCCTAGGCAGAGCCAATTTACGCAACCACAGAAAACTGGCCATATTCGATGGGAAACGAGCGATTATCGGGGGTCGGAACATCGGGAAAGAGTACATGGGCCCCACCCAATCGTCTAAACGATGGAGAGATTTAAGCCTGCTGATAGAAGGACCTGCGGTGATGCAGCTATCCGCCATTTTCGAAGCCGACTGGGCGTTTGCCTGCGCTAAGAAAGGCGAAGCACCCAGACCCATCAAGTCCGTCCCCGAATATCAGGGTGCCGATCCAAGTACTATTGAAATCATGGTCAGTGGCCCCGACACACGGGGCGACCCCCTCTATGAAAAAATTCTCTCAATCATTCAAGAGGCGGAGAAATGCGTCACGATCGTCACCCCTTATTTTATTCCGGATGAAGTACTCCAGAGATCGCTCATGGTAAAGGCACGCTCGGGAAAATCGGTCCGTCTTCTCATTCCGAAGCGATCCAACCATCCGGTTACCGACCTCGCCAGAAACCATTTTCTCCGTGAGCTTTCAGAGGCCGGCGTTGAGATTCTTCTCTTCAACGCCGGAATGCTGCATGGCAAAGTCGTTCTTGTAGACAAGCATATCGCCATGACCGGGTCGGCCAATATCGATCTGCGAAGCTTGTTTGTAAACTATGAGCTGGGCGCGTTCTTCTATTCAGAAAAAGAAATCTCTGAGATTACAAGCTGGGTCGACGAACTCTGCCAAAGCACAGAGCCTTTTACCGACACCGACGAAGACAACCAACCATTACTCAAATCGATCGCCGAAGATATGAGTAGGCTTATTACGCCATTACTCTAGTTCGGTAGGCCCTACGCCTCGCCATCGAGCATTAGCTTGTACTCGACTGAATCCCGGATCGCCTGCCAACTTGCTTCGATTATATTGTCGCTGGCTCCCACCGTTCCCCAAATCTCTTCCCCATCTGCAGACTCGATGAGCACTCGGGTTTTCGAATTCGCGCCCGCCTGTGAAGCTAAAATACGCACCTTGTAGTCCTTTAATTCGAGATCTACAAGATTTGGATACGTCTTAGCGAGAGCCAATCGCAAAGCGCTGTCTAACGCGCCTATGGGACCACTGGATTCTGCAACCGTATAGTGAGGCTCACCATCGACATTAACCTTGATGGTCGCCTCAGAAGTGGTTGGCCCATCGGGAGACCTTTTCTCGACGATAACTCGATATCCCTCGAATTCGAAATGCGGCTTGTGCTGCCCGGTTAGTTTATCCAGAAGCAAACGCAGAGACGCATCTGCGGACTCGTACTCGTATCCATTAAACTCTAATTCCTTCAGCTTTTCAATGATCGCCTTGGTTTCTGGAGAATTCCGGTCGATATTGACCCCAAGCTCCTGAGCCTTCATCAGCAAGCTGCTCCGGCCTGCCATATCCGAAATGAGCACTCGCTGCTTGTTTCCCACTTTCTCAGGCTTAATATGCTCATAACTATGGCTTACCTTTTTGGTCGCATCTGCATGGGCACCCCCTTTGTGAGTGAAAGCAGAAAGACCCACATA
>JAUHWE010000590.1 GCA_030424825.1 Verrucomicrobiia bacterium | reverse complement strand
CCGCCTTTGGATTGGCACGGGATTCGATTCGGTAAACGCTCCTGTCCCAAACACCTTTAGACTGGGCATCACGGAAGCCGCCGGAAGCCGCAACGATGTCCAATGGTGGGATGAGAACCTGAATCCAAATGAACCATTCACCGTTGTCATCAAGTACGATTACACTGCAGGCAGCGTTTCGCTGTACCTAAATGCCAGTTCCGAAACGGATACCCATATCGAGGTCGATGATGGCAGCGACCTAGGCAGCAAGGGATTCGCTTTTAGACACCGGGATGAGTCAACCGAATCCACTAACTTGGGCGTTTTTCACATCGATAACATTGCGGTTGCCACAACATTCGGTGACACCAGTCCAGGCGACTCGCTGGGGGCAACAAATCTTGTCGCCGGGGGCATTCCCGGAGCGCAGATTCTCCTCTCATGGAAAGACCGATCGTTTGACGAGATCCATTTTAGAATCGAGCGTCGGGAAAGCGGCAGCGAAACCTTTAGTGAAATTGGAACGTCCCCTACCAATCGTACCTACTTTTTAGATACATCTCCAGTATTGAATACCGATTACGAGTACCGAGTTACTGCAAACAATGGTGCCGACCTCGAACCGTCAAATATCGCTACCGCTACCGCTTATGCCACACCTCCCCCTTTATCCCCCTCGGAACAGAGGTTCTTTCTCACTCAAGGCCAGCCCACACTTGAATTCGAAACCAGCGCGGGAACCGTCTATCGCATTGAAGAATCTTCGGATCTCTCCACCTGGAGGCTCGCCCAAGGAGGCATCAGCAAAGACGCTGAGTCTATCAGCTACGCATTTGCTCCCGAAGTCGGCACTCCCCAATTCGTCCGATCTGACGCCAGCTTTCACGACGTACCCTACAAGGGGATTGGGTTGCAGGGCGAGTTCCAGATGCCTAACAACGGAGGAGGAGACATTGTCGATCTGATGTATTTTGGAGCCACTCCCAATTATGATTCTGATGACGACTCGGATGCCTTCGCCTCCGCCATAGTAGCGATGAAGCCCGGAGATACTTTAGTCATTCCGGAGGGAGAGTTTCACTTCGACCGCCCGGTTACGCCGGTCAACGGAATATCCATTCAAGGACAAGGCAGGTCGGATACAATCCTGATCACAACTGGTTTCTTCACTGCGGTGCAAATTGGATCCGGCCTATCCGACATAACTCTCAAGGACTTCGGGATCGTCGGATCGCGCGCTGAGTTGCAATACGGAATTCACATCGGAGCCACGGCAGGTCAAAACACGGAGCGAATTCACGTTCAAAACGTAGAGATTCAAGGATTCTCGAAGCGAGGTATTCAAATCCGGAACGCCAATCACGTGAAAGTTGAGAACTGCCACATACATCACGCCACAAATCTGGGTGGTGGTGGTTTCGGTTATGGAATCACCTTGAATGACTCCGACAATCACAACAACTGGATCACCGGTTGCTTTATCGGTCCTGTGATACGGCATGGTGTTCTCATCCAGTTTTCTGCCCACAACAATCTGGTCGAGAACAACGTTTGCTTTGAAACTACGGAAGACGCCTTCGATCTGCATGGTGAAGACGAATACGCCAATGAGCTACGCTTCAATCTCGCCTACTGGGACAGCCCGGAGAACATCGAAGGATCACCCGCAGGATTCGGCATCGGCAACACAGGTTCGACTCATGACAATTCAGGCCCCAATAACTGGATACATCACAATGAGATACACGGCTACGACATCGGACTTGAGGTGATTCAGCAATCGCACATTCAGTATATAGACGGAAACCATTTCCACCACAATCTGGGTGAAGGTATCAAACTACATGACGGCGGAGGCAACGGGGTTTTCATCCGAGGCAATACCATCACTCACAATTCAACTGGGATCAGTGCCACTCGTTCAGGAGTCCTGACGATCGAGGCCAACCAGATCAATGACAACGAACTTGGCTTACTGCTCACTTCGGACATCGATGATTACACAGTACGCTCCAATGACCTTTCAGACAACACAGTCGCCAAATCCCTCGGCAGCGACGCGGGTATCTACGAGGACAATCTAGAATAAGCCCAAACTGGCAATCGATACCCGAAAGGTCCTAACATTTCATGTACAAGAAAATAGACATATCCTCCGACTGGCGTCTCTTTCCCCAAGAACTCGACATGGGCCTATTCGGCCATTCCGGTCGCGCCTATCAATGTGACTACAAACCAAAGGATGCCATCACGGTCAGCTTACCGATAACGGCCCCAACTGCCTACCTGGCTGACAAGCGCATTGATGATCCCTACGTAGGGATGAACAACCGTGATATTACGTGGATGGAGAAAAAGGAGTGGTGGTACCTCAAAGATCTCGACCTGCCTCGCGTCGATGGTCAGTACCGAATCAGTTTCCAGGGAATTAATTACCGAGCGGAAGCATGGATCAACGACGTGCAGATCGGCGTCTGGGAAGGCAGCTTTCTCAATAAGCAAATCGACATCGATCCCAAATTGCTTCGCCGAAAAGGCAATCGCATCGCGATCCGTGTCCGTGCTCAAGAAAGAGCGTGGGAGGATGGCACTCAAGAGGATCACCGTGGTTTTCAGAACAGTTCTGCCCACATTCGCACGCAGGGCCCTACACCACAATACGCCCATGGCTGGAACTGGTCGCCGCATCTCATTGCCGTTGGCATCTGGCGACCGGTTGTCCTGGAATGGATGGATACCGCCCGCTTCGAGGACACGCGCATTGGCTCAACTCTGAGCGACGATTTCAAGACAGCGCAAGTATCCTTCGAAGGGACAGTCAGGAATCTGTCGACCGCCACGATCGATCCACAGGTCGCCATAACCGTCACCGGTCCCAACAAAACAAAGATTACTGAGACGGTTTCCCTGAAAGGCCTGCGGAAGGCGGGCTCCAAGAAAGTCAAAGCGGCCATCTCCCTGAAGAACCCTGCTCTATGGTACCCCAACGGATACGGCGAACAGCCCTTGTACCAAGTATCCGTCAAACTGATATCTAGCAACACCGTCTGCGACACGCGGGAACGCAAGCAAGGTATTCGCAAAATAGAATTTATCCAAAACACCAACGCGGAAACCGTCCAAGCCGAGTCTGGCCAGACTAACCGCATGTGGTCGATCGTCGGCAAGCCCTACCCTTGGACGATGGTAGTCAATGGATTGCGCATTTTCTCTAAAGGCTCCAACTGGTGTCCCGTAGACAACCTTTACCGCGACCGTAACGCTCAAGTGCGACGCCTGCTCGAATTGTCACGAGATGCTCATTACGTTTTCATGCGTGTCTGGGGCGGGGGCTTGACGGAGTCCGACTACTTCTACGACTGCTGCGACGAAATGGGCATTATCTGCTTGCAGGAATTCTGGTTCGCCTGCGGCTCAGCACCCGCCATGGACTACAAGGTCTTCCTTGAGAACGCAGCCAGCGAGATCAAACGCCTCCGCGAGCGCTCGTCCATTGGCCTCTGGGGCGGCGGCAACGAATTCAATGCGGACAACCACGAAAACCGGCCCATCATCAACCTGATAGGCGAGCTCGTCGCCAAGCTGGTCGCACTGTCGCAGTCGGGTCGCTTGCGCTTCGC
>JAUHWE010000589.1 GCA_030424825.1 Verrucomicrobiia bacterium | reverse complement strand
GAGGCGGGGATTCGTTTCGAAAATTGCCACTCGACGCCTTTGTGCACGCCTAGTCGTGTCAATCTAATGTCCGGCAAGTCGAATGTCTTTAACTATGAAGACTTTGGCCTGTACCCCAAAGGGGAACCCACTTTTGCGAATCACTTTAAGCAATTCGGCTACGCCACTGCCGTAGCGGGCAAATGGCAACTCTATACAGATGAAGGAGGCACCACCCCTCAAGAAGCAGGGTTCGATACTTACTGCCTCTGGAATACTCCTAACACAGGCCGCGAACGCTATTGGAATCCGTCGCTTGAACAAGATGGCGAGATCCTAGAACTTCCGCAAGGGAGTTACGGTCCTGACGTGTGTACGGATTTCCTGGCAGAATTCATCAAGTCCAGCGCTGATTCTAAAACCCCATTCGTCGCCTATTATCCGATGATCCTAGTGCACAATCCGTTTCCACCGGCTCCGAACACTCCCGACAAGAATCGAAAGGACAACAAATTGAATTTTATCGACATGGTGAACTATATGGACGCTCTGGTTGGAAAGCTTGTCGATACACTGGAAGAATCTGGCGTACGGGACAATACGTTAGTGATTTTCACGGGCGACAACGGAACCAACGCCGACTTGACCTCCACTTTTGACGGCGCCGACCTGCAAGGAGGCAAAGGCTACACAAAAGACCATGGGACACATGTTCCGCTAATTGTCAATTGGCCGGGAAAGGTTCCTGAAGGCCAGGTAAACGACGAGTTAATCGCTTTCTCGGATTTCTTCCCGACCATTGTCGACGCTGCGGGTATCGAGCCGAAAGAAATCACCGACGGCGATGGGATCAGCTTCTGGCCCCAGTGTTTGGGTAAAAAGGGAACGACTAGAGAGTGGATTTATGGATACTATTTCCCTAGGCCATACTCAGAAAGCTTCGACAACAAGTACCGCCATTGGGAAGTGCGCTACGCTCGAGACAAGCGATACAAACTGTACGACAACGGAGACCTTTACGATACCCAGGAGGATGTTCTTGAGAAGCGAGTGCTCGACCCAGAAAGATCCAGTCGTGCCGCCAAACGAGCCCGAACGTCGCTTCAAGCCATTTTGGACTCCTATCCGGAACAGGGAAAGGCAGTCGACTATTCGCGTGTCGTCGGAAAACGCCGGTAGGGCGAGAGCTTTTCACACGATATCCTGCGACTCAGGAAACTTTTGATTGTACTATCGCGACATTGTCGTAAATGTACAATGGATTAATCGAATTCCTACTATCCCAAGTTACGGGAACCGACTATAGTTCCCGCAAGCTCACCGTTTTGTTTTTAGGACTTATTGAATTGGCGTCTCCTTTAGCGAATCGCCTAATTAAATGATAACCTCTGCGCCCCAGTCATCCTCCAAAGCCTTTCTCAATGATGTAGATCCCGCTCGTCGTGGCCTTGGACTGTTTCAACACCTTAACGACGTTTGCTATTTCATTAAGGACCAGACGGGTCGCTTCGTCTTGGCCAACGAGGCCTTGGTCATACTTCTGGGATACAATCGTCAATCGGACGTAATCGGGAAGACCGATTTCGAGCTCGTTCCCAAATACCTTGCGGACAACTATTTTAAAGATGATCAGCAAGTGCTTTTCTATGGCCAGGAAGTCGTCAACAAGGTCGAGCTAGTCACCCACAACAACCTATCCGTCTACTGGTACACCACCACCAAAGTGCCGCTATACGCCAAAGACGGCACTATTATCGGACTCGAAGGGGTCACTCGCGAATTCAAAGCCGCAAGCAGCGCCCTCGGACCCTATCCCGAGCTATTTAAGGTGATAGATTTTGTGGAAAAGAACTATTCCAAAAAAATCACCGTGGCCGACATGGCCCAGCGAGCGTGCCTATCGGTTAGAACCTTTGAGCGGCAGTTCAAACGCCGCTTCAACCTCAGCCCCATTGCCTACTTGAAAAAAGTCCGCATCAACGCCGCTTGCCGTGAATTGATCCACGGCAACCATACCATCGCGCAAATTGCTCAGGATTGTGGGTTCTGCGACCAGAGCTACCTCACCAAGGAGTTTTCCCGCTTGATGCGCATCACACCGCAAGCCTACCGAGACACCCACGCCATCTAGATCACGCCTGGCCCCAAAATTAATTTTCGTATCGCCCAATTACGCCCAGTGCCCCTAAATGGGTTCAACTTCGCAACAAACAAAAAATCGACGACTCGCTGGAATTTGAGTCTATAACCCCTCGAACGACAGCAATTATTCCTACCTCAATGTCGCCACATCCTTTGAAATTCCATGTCATCAACCATTTGCTTTAAATCAAAATACATTATGCTGCCAAGAATCATCTTATCAGTTTTCGTTGGACTTCTGTGCTGGAAGGCATCGGGAACTTCATTGCCGCTCAAAGTAGAGGAGGGCGAACGAATCGTCATTATCGGAAACGGCTTGGGCGAGCGCATGCTCTATTTCCCTCACTTCGAAACCGATCTGCATCGTCAGTTTCCCAACAAGGCTCTCATTGTTCGAAACCTCAGCAAGCCGGGTGACACACCGGGATTCCGTCCCCATCCGTCACGCGAGACGCAGTGGGCCTTTCCTGGGGCGGATAAGTTTCATCCGGGCCGCCAAACCCACTTTGGCATCGGGCACTTCCCATCTCCCGACGAGTGGCTCACGGAACTGAAAACAGATACCATCCTCGCCTTCTTCGGCTACAACGAATCCTTCGAGGGCTTAGGAAACGTCCAGAATTTCCACAACGAGCTCGACGCCTTCGTCCAGCATACGCTGAAGCAGAAATACAATGGACGATCTGCGCCAAAACTGGTTCTCGTTTCTCCCATCGCGTTCGAAGATCTCTCCGCCACGCATGATCTGCCAGACGGCAAGGAAGAGAATGCTCGCCTCGCCGCTTACGCGGACGCAATCAAACGGGTCGCCGCCGCTCGCAAGGTAGGATTCATCGACCTTTTCAACCCGACTAAGGAACTCTACGCAAAAGAGAAGAATCCCCAAACGATAAACGGCTTCGCGCTTAGCGACGAAGGATATCGCAACCTTTCCAAGACCCTCATCAACTCTATCTTTGGCGAATTCAAGCCCCAGGAGATGGTCTCGCGGGACGCGATGTACTCGGCCGTGAAAGACAAGAATTGGTATTGGTTGAATGACTACCAGATTTTGAACGGAGTCCATGTGTACGGTCGTCGTTACAAGCCCTACGGCAACGTCAACTACCCAGAGGAGATCGAGAAGATTCGCCAAATGACGGAACTTCGCGACGACAAGATACACGATGTCGCTCTCGGAGCTCCCGCAGACAAGCCGGTCAATGACGACGCGACACGACCGCTTACCGACGTAAAGACAAACTACAATCGGCCCATCGAATTTCTCAATGTCGATAAGGCCATTGATAAATTCACCCTCCCGGAAGGCTACAAAATTGATCTGTTCGCGTCCGAGACAGAGTTCCCCGATCTCCGCAATCCTGTCCAGATGACCTTCGACAACCAAGGTCGACTCTGGGTGGCGGTCATCCCTTCCTATCCACACTATCGTCCAGGAGATGCGCTGCCCAACGACAAGCTGCTTATTTTTGAGGACACTGACAACG
>JAUHWE010000017.1 GCA_030424825.1 Verrucomicrobiia bacterium | reverse complement strand
AGATGTAGACACAGCGATCTCCCGACTTTTAATGGAAACTACGTCGACCGAGGGCCAGATGGAGCTCATTTCTGCCATTGAAAAAAGAAACATTCAGTCTGCCACCGACCAACTTTTTGAACTAGCATCCCAAGATGAAAAGTTGCAATCTCAGGCCATACGGACAATCGCGCTCATCGCTCCCCTTAACAGCCTTGATGCCGCTATCGATTTGCTAACTCATAACAATACTTCCAAACAAAAAAGGGCATTAGAAACGGCGATTTACAGAATCGCCTACAGATTCGCTGATGACCCTGTGGCTTCCTCAACAATCCGAGAAAGGATACTCACAAGCGAGGATCGTTCAATGAAGGATTCACTCTCCTCAATTCTTGAAAAATTGAGCAACTAAAAGAGGGGCAACAACGACTGATTCCACCTCGGCAACGCCCTTTCCTCCAATAGATTCAGGAGAAATTCAAGCTCAGAGTCTGCCCCTCAATCTGCAGCCGTTTCCATTCTAGTTTACATTGCCAGTTCCAAAAGGGCCCCCCAAGGAATAGGTGCTTTTTCGAGAGATAAAGTGCCAATCCCATCCCGGTTTCACGGATCTCCGAATATTAAGCTCAATTGTGATTGAATGATCTCCTTCCAAACTACATAGCCCGCTTCATTGAGATGCACGCCATCCGATTTAAACAATTCATTCCGCAAAGTTCCCTCTCTGTTGAAAAGCGGTGTGGCAACGTCTATCAAATGAACATTCTCATACTCTCCTACCAGATCCTTCAGACCATTATTCGCTTTTTTATAGGTCGTGTCCCAAAGGTCTAGCCTCTTCGGGCTCGGCTTCGGAGTAAGGAATACAATGGTTGAGCCGGGTCGATCAACCGCCAATCGCTCAATGAATGTGCGAGAGTAACGAAGAAAAGCTTCCGGCATAGACCGACCGGACTCGGTATCCCCTTCGTAAATCAGAAACCGATTCACATCATACGGTTCGATCAAATAACGGTAAGCCCCGAGTACATCGCTCATGGCTGAACCTCCAAAACCACGCTTAATAACCTCCCAAGGAGCAAAGTCCTCGGCAATCGTATCCCAAAAACGTATACTGCTGCTCCCAATAGCCAGAATGGCGCTTTTTGAATACTCGTTGTCTCGGCGATCCGCTTCGAATGCTTTCATTGAGGCCCAAGAAGGAATGGGAGCGTAATCCTGCCTTGAATCAACCCATAGTACTTTTGAAAAATCCAATCGAGCCAACAATTGCTGATCACATTGCACGTTGACTATCCATGGGACACCATCTTTCCCCGAATACGGTGCGACGGCTTTTCCAAACGCAAAGGCAGCCCCCGGCTTCAACGATAGCGTCGAGGAAATCGAGTTCATTCCCGGAAAGCGAAAGGTCACTGGGAGCCCGCTTAGAGAGGGATCCCCATAGATCAAGACTTCCGCGTTTCGCTCGTCGACAATACGTCCCATGGCGGCGAACTGAGCTCTATTGTCTGCCTGTTCCGATAATCGGATACGATTGAAGGCTAAAAGGTTTCGCGCCGCGTTGACTCCTGGATTCCATTGTAGATCTGGCTTCTCCATATCGTCCTCTCGGTCTTTGATTTCGATTTGCAAATGGATCAAATCTCCAACAGTAGGATGGGAAAGGCCTATACATTCCAGCGACAGGGCTATTTCCATTTGGTAACCTGTAGCGGTAGTTCGAGTCGAAAATCTTGGTTTGAATTCAATGTCCTTGTAATCTGGATCCACTCTATAGTCATTAACTAACGTTCGGGACTCCACCTGCTTCCCTTCGGAATCGATTCCCGGCGTAAGCATGAAAAGTATAGGCTGATCAGGCTTCTCTCCTCCAGAATAATTCAATACAAACGAATCCCCCTGCCAAATTGAGAATCCGGGAGCTTCTGCAATCCTATCGTCAACAACGGTTACTGCGATGAAAAGCTCCGTATCACTCCAAGCCACTCTCAAATTCGCATCCAACGATTCGCGCCGGCCTACCTCGTCCGCAAACAATCGAAGTACCGTATACGTTCCGGCATCCCAATCATTAAAACTTCCATCTATTCGTATTCCGCTTCGTTCCGGAATATTTAAAGGGTCTAGGGACGGTGAAAGAATACCAGCCGAAAAACAAGGAGTAGAGGCAATTAAACCAAACAGAGAAACCACATTGAGAAATTTCATGCTGACTAATGATTTAAAAATAAAAGAGAAAATGCCAGTAGATTAAGATACATTCTTTATGTCTATAGAATATGGATTCATGACTATGCCGTAAAGATGTACGCCAACAATATTTCACAGTATCCTACTCGCTTCAACACTGCTAGATATCGTTATTAAAACCAAATTCAATCTACAATCACATTACTAATCTTTTGAGTGATGGTTCATCGTTTCAATATAGATTTAACTGTACGCAGGTAGGACACTAAGAGACTGTCTAATAATTCAAGATCTGTAGGGGCGTCGCTTGCGGCGACCACTCAAGTGGTTAGAGCATCTAACAATGCGCGACGCCCCTACAAAAGAAATCCATATAATAAAGCATCCCCGGGGCAAGCCCCGAGGTATTTTAAGGTAGCGGGCGATCTCCGAGCGCCCACCCAATAGATACAGCAATGGGCGCTCGGAGATCGCCCGCTACCAATGTCAGCAACCAAGCAAGCTTCGAGGTATTTACCCGAAGGGAAATAAAACTTATGGGACACACTCTAGGCAAGACTGAGTGCAGTAACGAAAATTTTTGCTAACCGATAGTGCGAATCGAATGATCGTAGATCATCGGAAGCCTTTAGGGATTAGGACGATCTAAACTCCTGTTTGCACCAAACTTGTTATTATTACGAAGAGAGGCTTTAGCTTTTCTCTCGCTACCGATGACCCAAACGAATTCCAAGTTCTGGCATCCAGCCAATGCAATCCACTTTGAACCGTAGAGCCGGGCGGCCCAATTCTCCTACAAAAAACACATTGATAGGAATTCTTAAGTCACTACTCTAAATGAAGCAATCGACTGGTTTTTAACTTTGCAACGAACAATCTCTTAGGATAGTTTTTATCCCGTTCAACGCGCTACTCAAATGCCAAACACCATTAACAATTTCTTTGTTCCACAGAGATTTTTGCTTATCCTGTATGGTTTGCTACTCGTTTCGATCGATAGCATATCATCACCAGCACGAGACTTGCGAGTCGTAGTCAATGCCAGCGCATCTATAGAGTATATGGAGGCCAGCAAGGACAAACCCTACCACACCTACCACTTCTATGAGGGCAATTACTTTCGAGGAGAGAAGCGTGACAACAGTTTAAGAAAAGAGGATTTCGAGAAAGTTGCGGCAGTTGCAGCTGAATTTCTCGAATCCCGAGATTTTCTTCCGGCTGCAGACAAGGACTCTGGCGACCAACTAATCATGATTTCCTGGGGATCCACCCGTTTAGACATTGATTGGAACGAGGAAATGGGGATAACCGACTGGAGCTTTAGCGAAACCAATAGTGGAACGGCCGGAATTGAATCTCCTGAAAACGGGGAAGATGGAAGCTATTCCCCTGAGACCTATCAACCCGAGGTACTTGAACATCAACGAGTCAGCAGTTCCTATAAAAACCTCAACATAAGGATGCTTGGCTACAACAAAGGCCTCTACAACAAAACAACCTCTCCAATCGAAAAAGAAAAGCTAGAGAACGACCTAGCCGAGGACCGCTACTTCTTCGTGCTCAATGCATTCGACCTACCCTACCTTAGGGCAACCAAGAAACTAAAACAGCTCTGGTCTTGTCGCGTCAGTGTACAAAACTTGGGCACGAATTTCAATGACGCTCTTACCATTATGAATAAAGTGGCCGCTCCCACATTTGGATCAAACATGGACAACCTGATGACCGCGAAAGTCGATCCAAAATCTAATATTGTAATTGGAGAGATCAAAGTCATTGGGATTGAATAGAATTAGCTTATCAGTTCTCAAAAAAGCTCCAAACCAGTCTATAACTTGAATACTAATTCCAATTAAAGGGCGCAACCGGTATATCTCAGCACTCTGATAAAAGTACCAACATCCCAATCCCTTCGAGAACGTCCCATAAATCGAAGTTCATGCAAGCGATGCCTCTACATCAGAAACCCAAGTAATCGGATTTATTGGACACTCGCTAATTGTTGAAATCGCTATATTGGTTTAATCCGGATTTAATAAGTGCCCACTCTAGCGCCCAGCAGGTGAACGCGGAATAAGTGAAATCCTTCCAAGGTCGCTTGGAACCTGGAGGTGAAAGGTATTGAGCTCTGGCTTGCCGAATCTCTGTTTCTAACGCACTGGAATCTGCAAGAGAAAGCGCCATGGATCGCGCGATATAGAGCGCTACATTTGGTTCGTCTTCCTTTAGTAATTCTCGATAGGCCGCAATCGCCGATTCTGTTTCACCCATGCGAGCAAGTCCCTCCGCAGCCGTTGTCCTTACAACGAGGTTCGAATCGTTCAAACCCTTTTTGAATAGCTCCTCTACTTCGGAGCCATCTTCTTTCGAAATAATCGCTCCTATCAAATTCCAATAGCGAACGGCTGGATCTACATGGTTCGCTCCTCTTTTGCTGAAGGCCCCTTTTTCAGTAGCAGCCTCCGCTACTGAAAGTATTGACCTTAGCGGATACAGAGACTCGACTTGCATCATCTCGTAAGGAGTCATTCCAGCAGCTACCGCTCTACGATGCATTTCCGGCTCCAACAAGAAACCACTATCGCGCGATTCTAGTATCCAGTTTTTAAGTTTCTTCGATAGGATATTTTTTCGTTTCGAAAGCGACCGCTCGTTTGCCAAATTGTTTAACTCCTGTGGATCTTCCATCAAATCATAAAGCTCTTCAAAAGGACGTGGCTCCCATAGTCGATTCGAAATCTCCGTATCTACGCCGGCATCATGAGCCCGATGTAATTCGATAAGCGATTCTTTGCGATGCGGCGAAAAAATGATGCCCTCCTGAATGGGGGCAAGATGAGGATTGTAGTGACGAATGTAGAGATAACGCCCATCAAAAACGCTCCGAGATAAATCGTACATATCATCAGCCCGATCTCGAGCTCCAAACACATACTTCCGCTCACGCACCTCTTTGGGGTTCTCCGCAAATAGCGATTCGCCCGCGAATCTTTCCGGAACTTCGATACCACCGAGCGTCAACGCCGTCGCTGGCAGATCTACATAGGAAACGAGTCGATCTTCAACCGAACTTTCCTTGTCGTCTGGCGAGAATGAGCGAAACCTTTCCGGGATGTGCACAATCAGCGGTACGTGAAGACCAGTATTATAAAGCCAACGCTTGTAGCGAGGCAAACCCAGCCCATGATCAGCCATTAGAAAAACAATAGTATTCTCTGCTTGCCCATCGGCCTCTAGCTGGTCGAGCACCGCTTGCACGTCAATGTCCCACACCGATATCAAATCGTAATAACGCGCCCAGATTCTCCTCATCTCGGGTGTGTCAGGAAAGTATGGTGGGAGATCGATTGAGTCTGGAGAATGTTTGCGTCCAGCAGGCAATCGAAGCAAAGCCGGCTCAGCCCGTTCAGCCATGTTTCCCGATCCCTCATGAGTGGATCCTAGATTCATAAAGGCGAAAAACGGTGCATCATCCGGACATTGCCTCCAAGGGGCAGTGTCCTCTTCCCAATAATCGAATAGCCCATCCGGGTCGAAGTTGTAGTCCGTTTTACCTTTCAACGCGGTCCAATAGCCACTTTCCCGAAATATTTGGGCCAGCGGCTTGATCTGCTCCGGAATGGTCACAATCGATCTCAAGTGCTGCGTTCCTAATGAGGTCGCATACAAACCGGTTCCTAGACAAGAACGCGACGGGGCGCAAATGGGAGCCGTTGAGAACGCATTCTTAAACAAATGCGATCGCTTGGCAAAGGCATCGATATTGGGAGTCGATGCGTCCGGATCACCATAGCATCCGAAAAAAGGCGATATATCTTCTGCGACAATCCAAAGAATATTAGGCCGATCCCCGCCTCGCAATGGAGCGAGCGTCACCATTAGCGACAGGATTAACAGAACTGTTGAAATATTTTTATTGAAGGGAAATGCCATCACCAACTGAACGACGTCTGGGACGCCGTTTTCAACTAAAAGAATTACTCGAAATGCAGATTCTTCCCTCTAATCCGTGCACGGTGCAAGCGCCAGCGATCAATAGGTCACAACTTCAGGGCAAGCAATCGCGTATGTTGCTGGGCTCCAAACGTATCCCGCTCCCCAGGGCTGCCACAAAGTTGATCTCGGCGTAGCGTCAATTTAATAGCTAAAGCGGGGTCATACCGGAAACATCCACGAATTTGGTTTCGATCCAGCTCCATAAAAGCGGCCACCTCACTCGGACTGAAAGCGCCTGACTGCAAGGCTTGTTCATATTCCGCTTCAGAATTGAAGAGAATATCGTAGGTGATTTCGTTGATCCCTGCATTCTTGCTGCGAATTACTTGAGCAACCTGCTGAAGAGGAACGTCCTTTTTGCGATAGTTGCCTGGAATCGAGTCTTCTTCAATTCCATTCAGGGTCTCGTCCACTCGATCGCAATTCTCTGAACTCTCAAACCACTCATATCTTGCACTATGATGAGTGAATCCACTCCATTCACCATCACTATAGTTGGAAATCTCGATCGGAAAAAACTTTCCAATTAACTCTTGATCGCGAAGGAGGTGGTGAACGGACCAGGCATACGCTACCCCCGCTTCAATATTCGAAAAAGACGATCGCAATGCATCAACCTGTCCATTCAACGATCTCTCCTTGCGCTGGTGCTCCTCCTTCGCTTCAGCATACGTTCTCCCAACTGTTTCCAGAAGAGCAATCGGATTTTCGCGATCTCCAATGACATACTCGAATGAAACCTCTCTCCCCAAATCAGGATGTTGTTCATTTAGAGCAAGGAGAATGGAGTCCCAGATTTTTATAAACATACCCTGGAATATGGGATCACGAGAGCCCGCCACAAAAAGCGCGGCGCTCAACCCATCGTTCTTTCCTAATTCCAAATCACTAGGAGAGAGCGGGAAGGCCAAGTTTCCAGCGGTAGAAATTCGACCTTCGTATCCAAAATGTAACATCGTCGAACGAACAAACGCCAATGCGTCTTTGGCCTTGCGAGCATCTACGCTTTGGGCAACTACGACAATGCCCATCTCTTCTATGGGTTCTTTCACATAACGCGCTTCAACACCATTCCGTCCATAAACGGGTATTTCAGAGGGAATGCCATCCCAGCTTTTCAATGAAACAATGGATATCACGCGCTTTCCAAGGCTCCTGCTCCCCTCCAGTTTAACACTGTAAGGCTCCGCTTGATACTGACTACCTGACAGAGAAACTCTGTCTTCACATTCTTGGGAATAAAGCGTATTCTGAATATTGAGGAGCCCACCTGGAAACCTAAAAATATCCGGTGCAGACTTTTCATATAGCGTGTGGGCTGCAACAGAACGGATGGTCGCAGACCGGATTCGGTTAGTCGGGAAGAACATGGCCTTTCCCTCACGCGTGATTTCCCCTATCAAGCAATCGCTTCCTGAACCCGGTTCACAAGCAATCGCTCCACATTCCAATATTTTCGCCGCGTGAAGACAGACCCCTTTGGGATATCCTCTGCGAATCGGGTCGGCTGAAAATATAGCTGGATCATAAGCCCGCCCACAAACGATGATCTGAGCACCCTCATCCAATGCCGCCATGATTGGCTCGCACCCCATCTGAGCCACCACTACACTTTTCTCCCATGTCTCACGAGTAAGTGGCGGCATCTCACCCAAGGGCTCTAGCTTGTCGAAAACCTCCTGTTTTATATTTCCGGGTACACCACTTGGAATTACGGCCAATCGAACTGGCTGAATAACGCTCTCTTCCAAAAGTTCCTTGACGAGATCAACGGTACTTTTCAATGAGACGTCTCCACCGGAAAACCCGGCGCTTCCGATAATCAACGGACAGTCCTTTTCAATGGCTCCGGCGATGACCAACTCCAAATCTCGTTTTAACGCAGACCCGCCAACGTATTGTTCACCGGAACCAAGATAATACGGTCCCGCGTCCATTGAACCTGCATCGACCGCGATTAGATCTAGGTCCAGCAAAAGGGCCTCCTCGAAAGACTTTCTTGGAAAACCGTATCCAAGAATTGCGGTTGGTGAGAGTATCCTGTACACGATGCTAAATTCTGATTTCTCCGCTATTCAATTATTCCAACGCCGGCCGTTCTCTCTTGGATTGAAACAGAATAGACCGAATCATTTATCCACACTTCAGAAGTCACCCTTATTTCTTATCGCGATCTTCGCCCAACAAATCAGCATAACTCACCAGTTTAATCCCTCTCCTCTCGATTGCAGCCTTAACGCTTGGACTCGTGAAGACGTGTGTCACCGCAGCTCTATCCTCCGCAACGTTTTCGTATCCATCATGACCGATTGCCCTCATCTCCGGAGTATCCAGTCCCGGGTGCTCGATAAGCAGCCATAGACCTGGCTCCAGCCCGTTGATCAATTCAATAATCGCCTCAACTCTGCTTTCAGGAGAGTCGCTCTTTGCTCCAAATCTCCCTGCCCTTTGTACATCGGGCAATTGGATCGGCAGATTGTATTCAATCGCTAAACGCTCCGTCAAAGCCCTAAGGTCGGGCGTACTGGTAGCTGTCCCCATATGAGCTGATAGATGGGTAACGTTTGGCAATAACCGAAGCGCCATCTCTATCTGCGCTCTAAGTTCGCGTTCCACTTCCTCAATTTTCCAGCCAGACTCAGCGATTCCTGTGCTTCGAGGCCAATTCCGAAACTGATTCGTCGTCGGATGAAAATGTCCATTCTCGTCTACTAGACTCGGAACATCCTTTAAAACCGGCCCCCATTTGACACCCGACCACTCACTCGTCAGATCCAAATGAACACCCACATCAATCTCTGGATGCTCATTTAGCATCGCGGCTGCCTCGAGAAACCACGGGGAGGGAACGATAACCTCAATGGATCGTGCGATTCCATCTGTCACCGTTCTCAGGCAGGCGATATTCACCGCATGAGCCATTCCCATATCGTCGCTTCGAACTAGTAGTCTAATGTCCCCGCTTGACTCGGGCTTTTGTCCAATGGCCAAAGGCGATATAATGAGTATCCAAATTAAATATACTTTTGATTTAGTCATGTTGTCTATCTTTCAATTAACTATCCTCTCAGCTCCCAAAGATAACGTAGTAGGTCTCGCAATTCCTCCCGACTCAAACTTGCCGTTAATCCGGCAGGCATCAACGTACCTATTTCGTTTCTCTCTCGGATATTGTTCACAGGAATCGGCACGACCTCTTGAGTCGCTATGTCTCGAAGCCACAAAACACCTCCCTCTTCTCGCTCGCGATAGCCACTGTATACCCTGCCATCCCGGGTTGTCACATTGATCGAAATATACCCCTCTTTCAGCTGCCGACTCGGCCAAAGCACCGATTCGACTATCAACTCCAAAGGCAGCCCGGCCCCAACCGTGGAGATGTCCGGCCCGACAGTGCCCCCCACCCCCTCGATTGCGTGACACGCAACGCAACTGGTGAGCGGTGATTCATAGACGCGCTTCCCGTTTGCCACATTCCCTGCTTGGCGCACTTCCGAAACAAGCTTCTCCACATAGTCCGCATTGTATTCACCTATCTGAGTCTGAACCCCAATCGCATCATTCACAACCGCAATGAGTTTATCATCATCTCTTCCGGACTGAGACAACGCCTGCATGATCAATAAAGCGGCATCCTTGCTCAATTCAATCTCCGAAAGCGCAGTCGCCAAAACATCGGATCCTCCCATTCGGCTAAGATAAGGAGACATCAATTCCATCGCCTCCTGAACAGACGAGCAACTGTCAAGTAAACAACTTGAAACTATAGACGCTTGCCCGAGGTCGACCTCTGACAAAGCTCTAGCCGTTGCCTTGCGAATCTCGCGACTGGAATCACTAATCCCGATCTCGTAAAGCAGTGAGACGGCTTCTCGCTTCTGTATCCTGGCAAGCGCGACAAGGGAAGCGCTGCGTACCGGTTCCGCAATATTCTCGTCTTCCGCCCAATCGACGAATTTCTCTACGAATTCCTTAACGCTCCAGAGCCCCGCAAGTTCAATCGCTTCACTCATCAATTCCGTGTTTCCACTTTGGATTGCTTCTTCCAAATGACTCGCCGCTTTGCCGTCGGGCTGAACACCCCGCGCGAGCCAGCTTCTTCCAAGCGCTTGCATGAGAGCGATGTCTCTTGGCATCGATTCTACCGCTAGCCTTAAGGCGGATCCGTCTCCCACCTCGGCGAGGAGCAAAAAGAGAGAACGCCTTTCCTCTCCGCTCGTGGACGTGACCAAATCGTTCAAAATCTCAGCTGAATCCGAGCTGCCATAAGCCCCAAGGACATAGATCAAATGCTTGGTCGAATCGAAGGACAAACGACCGGATTTCAATGCGGGAAGCCAATAATCGGCTAATGCATGGGCACATTGAGTGAGCGAATAGCTGATCAGCTTGTCTACTTCCGAATCCAGGGCACGCAGGGCGTATCGCATTGCATCCGGAGAGTCGAAATGGCTGGCCGAGACTACTGTTTCAAGCCGAACGCGTGGGTTTTCGTCCCCGATACAGCGTTCAAGAAGCGAGAGTGGGTCATCCAATTTCCCATGCCACCTGCCTATCATCCGAGCTCCGTAGGCCCGCAGTCGCGGATCGGCTCCCGCCAAGCAACGTTCTACCAGTTCGTTGTCAACCAAGTCGTGTGCCTCGAATACTCCCGCCAACTCGTACAAGTGGTGCTCATCAGCCACTTTCGCCGCTCTTAGCGCCTTTCTAATCGCATCCGTATCCCCTTCGGAAAGAAGGCGTTTGGCCTGGGACCGTATCCATCTCTCGGGAGACGCTAGTTTGGCAATAAGCTCCTCGATTGAAGCACCACTAAGGTTCACCGGATCTAAAGTCTCCCGATCTTTCGCTGTAATTCTCCAGATTCGGCCATGCGATTTATCGCGATCCGGATGTCGCAAAGAGGCCTGATAATGTCCGATGATCGGATTAAACCAGTCCGCGACGTAGATCGCTCCATCCGGACCGACAAGCACTTCGACTGGCCGAAAGCTGGGGTGACTGGATACGAGCAATTCCTGTCCTTTAGTCTGTGCGAAACCGGAACCGTCCTCTTTGAGCGGATACGCCGTCACACGGTTCGAATAGTAGCCCGCTATGAGCGCATGATCTTCAAGCTCGGGCAAATGAGCCGTTTCAACGAATTCGCCGCCCATGCTCTTTCCGGGTGTGACCGCCACCGTAGAAAGGCGGGTTAGCTGCAAATAGTGGTCAGTCGGAATGATTCCCGGTGTTATGTAGGCCAATTCCTTAGCATTGCTTTTGACAAACAGGCCACCCCAGGGGCCGAAACTAATTCCCCAAGGATTTTCGGATGCCATGGCGGGCATGCAAAAGGGCTCGAGCAGAAGGTCACGTACACGTAAACGATAGAATCCCGCACTCTCGCCGCGCACAATACCCCATGGCGTTTCTACACGAGAATAATTGTGCAGTCCCTGGCTAAACCAGAGGTCACCCGCTGGTCCCCAGGTCAACGAATTGATATTCTGGTGAGTATCTCCCACACCAAATCCTGAGAGAACCGTCTCACGCCTATCCGCCTTTCCATCTCCATCGGTATCGCTTAATCGAAGCAAACTCCGTCCCTCACTCAAGTAGACGCCATCACGGCTCAATGCAAAACCGGTCGGCATATTCAAATGGTCCGCCCACACATTCGACACGTCAACTCGCCCGTCCTGGTCGGTGTCTTCAAGTATCAACAACTGGTCGCTCGGACGCTTGCCGGGCTCCAGTTGGGCGTACGCAAGCGTAGTCAGCACCCAAAGCCGACCCTTCGCATCCCAGCGCATTGCCACTGGATTGGCGATTCCGTCCAATTCAGAAGCGAAGAGCTCCACTTGGTAGCCATCCAGAATCTCAAAAGACGCTAGTTCCGCTTCGACCGAGTTGTCCGATGAACGAGGGGCCACGGATTCCGCGCGGGAAAAGCTTGGAAGCGAAAGTATAAAAACAAGAAGTATCGCCCAGGATCCCCTTCTCGATTTTCCGCCTATTTGAGTTAAACCTATGGTTCGAAATTTCATTTTCAAATTCCTTTCTGAACAAGTGTCATTCACTTTCCTGCCGCCTTTTTTCCTGCCATCGCGGCAATCTCTCGTTCCTCTTGTTCAATGAGGGTTAAGGCTCTTTCAATCTCGAACGGAAACCAGCGCTTCTCAGAATCCAAGTGACTACGACTGCTCGGAACGTGTTGGCGATCTCCATACAGGAATGACCAATTCGTTGGTCTAAAATACTGCAGCCAAATACTGTTCTTGTAGGCTATGCGGTCTCGCAATTGGTCAAACTCAGGAGAATCACTTGCTTCGGTGGTGATCGATCCGTCCAACGCCTTGAGCATAGCGAGGGCCACGCTTCTTTGACCTTCATCATTCAAATGAATCCCGTTTTCCGAAAAAGGACCACTCTCAGGAATTACCTTAAAAAGGTCGACCACACGCAGCGATCGCTCATCTGCAGCGGCACGTATCGCCTGTGAGTACACGTCCAAAACTTCATTTCGCTCTCGAGCTAGAGCAGACGCGGGTCCCGAAAGGAAAAAAGGAGTGGGAGTGACCACAATCACACGTGGCGTGATTTCTATCAGCTCATCAAGGAACTTTCCGTACGCGTTACGAAAATGGCCAACCCTCTGTATCCCATCAAGGGATTCCATTTTCCCAAAGCGAATCACTACCGTACCCACTTCTACCCGTTGACGCTGGTCCGGCGTACTTCCCGCTCGTTGATCCGACTTGTTTCTATCAAAGAAATAAAGTGGGCGCTGCTGACGGTAGATCGTATCCGCTTCCCAAGCAAGGTTACGGAACCGCAAGAACTTTTCTGGCCAGGAAAGAGTGGCCATCGCTTCAAAATAATTCGCGATCTGCTGCTCTACAGCATTGGTTCCCCCAATGAAAACGATTGTTTCATTCTGAACGGGATTAAAGGTTTCTCCAATACGGGGATTGGACTTTTCCGCTTTGCGGATCGCCCGCAAGGCCGCAAATGCATCGTGAGAGTCTCCAGATTCTGCCCATGCTTTCGAAAGAGCCCCTAAAATGAAGGCAGAAAGGACCCATAAAGCGAATACCACCCGACACCGACTCGTAAGAAACATCGAAAAACCGGTTATTCGCTCGGCCAACGGCTCTAATTTTTCAGACACTGGATTGGTAGTCACATTCATTTGGATTGGTAAATAGCGTGGTTTGATTCGGCTCCCGACACAAGGTAGGCGATCAGGTCAAGAACCTCTGATTCATTAAGATCGTTAAGAAGATGGGGAGGCATCGTCGAGTTCGGAAGCCGTTTCACTTCGACAATCTCGGCATTGGGAATGGAACGCTGCAAGGACGGATTCAGAGCGTTCGTCCCTATAGTCATTCTACGAGCGTCCTTGGAAATCACACGACCGGAGACCGTTTCGCCACTGCTCAAGGAGAAAATAGATATTTGGTACTGGTCAGAAATCGCTTTGCTCGGATGGATGATCGAGTCCAGAATGTCATTTATCGTGAAACGCTGCCCGATTGAGGTGAGATCCGGTCCCACAACCCCGCCCATTCCTTTCATGCCATGGCAGTGTTTGCAGCTCGCGGCGGCGAACATTCGTTCCCCATTCAAAAAGCTTCGCTCGCCAAATCCATCACCCAAACGGTCCAACAAATAGTCCAGTTCCCACAAACGCCCCGGGCCCTCCGCCATTGGCGGCACCTCTCCCGAATCGAGAACCGAGCCTTTCTTAGATAAACTTTGTTTTGCAGATTCCGGAAGCCTTTTCTTTGCTGTATCCAAAATTTGATTCCAATAATTACTGTATCCGTTGCCTCCTCTTGTCGTTTGCAGAGCGTCTTCGATCAAACGGAAGTATCGTCGGTGCTGATCCTCGGTCCACCCATCATCGACCCAATTGAGTACTTGAGCATAGTGCATACGATCTCTCATCGGTGGTGTTTCTGCCATACTAAGAAGCGGTGAAGCGTACCTCAAATTCTGCCCCGCCAACTCAACTCCCTTCACGGAGGGGATTCCCCGATCCGCCTCCATCAGGTCCAGTAGCAATTCAATAACCAAAGGACTTTTCAAATAACAGAGGATCCGAGCGAGTCCGCGATTAACTCTAGGCGAGGTATGCGGCATTAGATTCCTCTTCCCCGCCAAAGCGCTTTCTCCCGATGCTTGCACCGCCACACCTCCTCGCGCCAATGCAATCTCTGAAACCCTAAGGGCTCTCAAAATCAACTCCTCATCCAACTGATTCCAATCTAGTTGCCCGACCCGTTCCAAAATCAGCTCAAAATCCCGTTCGCTCCCTTGCCGTGCCAAAGCCAACATAGCAGTGAGCAAAACTGGAACATTCGATTCAGCAAAAACGCGTTCACGCCAGGTCGAGACCGGCTGCCATTCCAAAGCAATGCGAGCCGCATACCGAATCGTCCAATCGGAATGCCCTAAACTTGCCCAAACTTCGGATACCGCATTCGCATCGGGATGCCCATGAAAGTCCTCGAGGGATTTCCTCAATTGCCAAGAGGGGTTCGACTCAACCGATTTTGCAGTGCTGACCGCAACAGTATCGAGCGAAGAATCGCCTACGAAGCGAATTCGATAGATCGCGGACCCCAATCGTCTGCCTCCCACTGAGAAGTACAATGCTCCATCCGCTCCCGCAATAATATCGGTAAGGGGAAGACCGATACCGCTAGCAAATCGTTCTACCTTCCCAGAATAGCCACCACCCGACGGTTCAAGGTGCACCGCATACAACGTTGCGTATGTCCAATCTAAAGCAAACAACGCATGTCGATAACGTTGCGGAAACGCCGTTTGGTAGCCGAAGACCAAACCCGTAGGCGACGCCGGGCCGACATTCACTACCGGGCGTACGCTATCCTCGTACCATTCCGGCCACTTACCCGCATTGGAACGCCAGCCATACTCGCCCCCACTTACGATCTGGCAAATACGGGTTGGGCGGTACCACGGTGTTCCCAAATCGTACTCCATATCCGAATCGAACGTGAACAAATCACCCACTTCATTGAAGGCGATATCGTAGCTGTTGCGAAGACCTCCGGCGATCAGTTCGGCATTGGACCCGTCGGGATCAAAACGAAACACCCAGCCGGCTTCTGTGTATTCAGTATTCCCAAAGCCAGGCGCCACTAAGTGATCGTATCCTATTGTTCCCGTGGTCCGTTTACGTTGAATGTTTTCTGGAACTGGAGTTCCGTTTCCACACACCATGTATAGGGAATGGCCGTTTGGACCTTCGACAAGCCCATGAGGACCGTGTTCACCCGATCCACTAAATTCGAATAACTTACGTGTCTCGTCGAGTACTCCATCACTGTTTGTATCCAACAATCGATAGAGACCAGGAGCGTAGGCATCGTTCTTCTCCGCCACGACAACGTAGAGACTATCGAAAGCCCAAAGCAATCCCTGAGCCCATCCGATACGTTCGGCATCTCCTTCCAGTTTTTCGAAAACGGTGCCCCCACGCTTTCCCAATGCCGAGGGCGTTACTCGGAAAATGCCCGGGTGATGTTGCATGGCGACCAGTAAGTTGCCGTCGGCACCAATTGTCATAACCGAGATCGATCCTGCATCTTTGGGTACGGAAAGCACTTTCTCGATGCTAAATCCTTCAAGTGTTTGAATCGAAGCTGGCTCTGCTGGCTCAAGGGGATGACCCGGTCGGTACCAGTTCGGATCGTCGGCGTAAGGATCTACCCGCTGAGAAAAGCCCGCTACCGACAGGAATGTCACCACAATAGCGACTAAGTGGCGGGCTATGGCACTATTTCCTACCATCACTGAAAAACACACAAATCCCCCCTATCGCTGCTTGAATTAAGACGCCCCATCGAATGGGCGGCCTCCGATGCAATTCTTGCGCGTAAAAGCACCAAGAATGATACTGTTAGAGAAAGAGGGAAACTGATTCGCTTCAAAGACATGAGAGCAGCATGAGATTCTAACTCTCAGCTAGCGCTTCCCTCGCTCTCTCCAAGCGCTCGCGCGAGCGTTTAAGACCTTCAAACCCACCGTACTCAATGCCGCAGTAACCGTGGTATCCATGATTCAATACGATCCTGAGCATGCGTTCGAAATCGAGTGCAGACTGATTGCCCTCGTCATCCCATACCATATCCTTGACAGAAACACCCTTCGCCCAAGGCATCAGCTTATCGATGCCTCGATAGGAATCGTAGGATACACCATCCTTGATTCGAAAATTCCCAAAGTCCGGAAGCGTTCCACAATGAGGGTGGTCTACTTGCCGGATCACTTCCAATAGCCAGTCCGCGTTACTAGATAAGCCTCCGTGATTCTCAACAATCACGCTGATACCCTGCGAGGCACCGATTTCCGTTAAACGAGCGAGCCCATCCGTCGCTAGCTTCACCTGTTCGTCATAGCTACCCTCGCTGGCCGCGTTTACTCGGATGGAGTGGCAACCCAGCGTTTTCGCCGCGTCAATCCACTTACGATGATTTTCAACGGTCTGCTTCCGCTTGGCTTCCTCTGGATCGCCCAGACTGCCTTCCCGGTCGCACATTAGCAGGACGCTCGTCACTCCCAAATCGGAAGCACGACGTTTCATCTCCCCAAGATAATCCGTATCCTTGGCCTTATCCATGAAGAATTGGTTTACGTACTCGATTGCGAAAATCCCGTGGTCACTAGCTACTTTCGCGAAATCAAGATTGTCGATTTGCCCTGACTTTAGCTCCTTGTTGATCGTCCACTGGGCAAGCGAAATTTCAAAGAGTTTCTTGGGCTTTTGAAAGCCAGGGGAACAGGCGGTCAACGCCAAAACCGAACTACTTTGCAGAATAAAACTCCGTCGATCCATCATTTTTGTTTTCATAGACTTGTCCTTACACTCCAGAAATTCGATCCAGTGGCCAACAAACTATCTCCGTCCCTTCCTTGTCGAACTCCAATCCGCTCAATCCTCCTCCCAGACGGATCAACAGGGCAACTCCACTCCTATTCTCCTCTCCTGGCAAACAACCGGCTAGAGTCAGATCGGTTACCTTTTCAATCCATCTACTTATCCGGGACTTGCCATCCACCTGGATTTCGCTCGATGGGACCGTTTCTGCAAGAACGGAGCCTTCAGCCCTAGCAACCCCAGACGGCAAAAGCGGATCCGCATAGGAATTCAGCATGTGAGTGAGTAATGCCAGAGTGATTTGGGTCATGGACTAACAGAAAGAATGTGATTCAACCCGCTTCGCTTTCAGTAGGTTTATCAGGCTCGATTGTAGGACGAACGAAACGACGATATCAGCTAAAAGTATCGCTTTTACTCTTCAAGATACCAGACAGGTTCGATCAACGGGGGCTCAGCCCACTCTCAATCGAGCAAAAGAAGCCTCAATTTCCATCAATCGCCCACTCCAAACGAGCGAGCTTTATCCCTTGAAAATCAGCGAGGTCACTAATGTACCATTGATCCTGATGCTCAAAAACTTCAGGCGCTTTCACTTCAAACTCCGCAATCAGATTTGAATCGTCACCTTTGGCGAAAAAGGATGGATCTTTTGAACGATAAACATAGGTCCTAAAGGTGGTAGATGACGCTCTAAACAAGTAAAAATAGCCATCCAGATTAACCACATAGGGACTTTCAAACGCTACTGGTCCAGCACTGTCTTTCCCAGCCTGGCAGACGATCTTCGGATTGCCCCAATTACGCATATCGGTCGATGTCTTGAGCTTCACATAGCTGACCAATTCACCCGTATCAAGTTTCTCAGTGATCGTGGAATAGGCATGAAACACTCCATCGATATTCAGCACCATCACATCCCTACCTCATCAGGAT